>JBDKKQ010000487.1:0-3954 GCA_039796015.1 Verrucomicrobiota bacterium | reverse complement strand
TCCACCCTCGATCCGCACAGCGAATTCATGACGGTGTCCAAGTTCAACGAACTCAAGGAAGACACCGAGGGGACCTACGGAGGGGTGGGATTGCAGGTCCACGTAAAGGAAGGGGTGCTCACCGTGATCGCCCCCATGGAAGACACCCCGGCTTTCGAGGCGGGTATTCTCCCTGGAGACCAGATCCTTAAAATTAACGGCAAGCCCACCGACCGACTCGTCATGGGCGATGCCGTGAAGATCCTGCGAGGCGAACCCAAATCTAAGGTTACCCTGTTAATCATCCGCCCCTCGCTCTCGGAACCCAAAGAGATCTCACTGACTCGCGAAGACATCCGTGTCTACACGGTAAAAGACCAGAACAACCACCGGGAATTCCCGGTGAGCGCCGACCACTTGGGGTATGTGCGCATCACCCAGTTCGCCGAAAAGACCGACGAAGAATTGGAAACGGCACTGGTAGCCATGGAAAAGCACGGGCTCGAAGGCCTCGTTATCGACCTGCGTGGCAACCCGGGCGGACTGCTAGATCAAGCCGTGGCCGTCTCAGAAAAATTCCTACCCAAGGGCAAGCCGATCGTCTCGACCGAGGGACGCAACCGTGCGGCCGACCAGCAGCGCAAGGCCTCGGGCAAGGGCAAGGTCCGTTCATATCCCTTGGTTCTGCTCATCAATGGCGGCAGCGCCAGCGCCTCCGAGATCGTGGCTGGCTGCCTCCAAGACCTGGAGCGGGCCGTGGTCATCGGCGAGCAATCCTTCGGCAAGGGGTCTGTGCAGAACATCCTGCCCCTCAACGATGGTTCCGCCCTGCGTCTCACCACCGCCAAGTATTACACCCCGAGCCACAAGGTGATCCACGAGCGGGGTATCTCACCCAACATCGTCGTCCCCATCACCGACGAAGACGAAGCGGCCATCCAACTCCGGCGTATGCCCGGTGGCACCAATAGCATCGATGACACCCTGCGTCTGTACCCCGTGGCCCAGCAGGCCCGCCTGCGTGATCTGGTATTGGCCGACGCCGATCCTCAACTCGAGCGGGCCATGGACTTGCTCAAGGGAGTCCGGCTGTTGGCCAAACGCTCGGGCGCTAAATCCCCGCGAGCCGAGGCAACCACCCCGGATACCAAGCCTGTCGCACCCGCCGCCCCGTGATCCGGAATTGGCATCCCCGTGGGGATGGCCGGAATGATTGCCTCCAAAAATGGTTCTCGCCATCGAATCGTCCTGTGACGAAACCAGTGCCGCCGTGGTCCAGAACGGGCGGCTGCTGTCCAATATCGTAGCCTCCCAGGTCCGCCTCCACTCCGAATACGGTGGGGTGGTTCCAGAACTGGCCACCCGAGAACACCTCCGCAACCTAATCCCTGTTGTGCGTCAGGCCTTGGAAACCGCAGGGATTTCCATGACCGACCTCACCGCCGTGGCCGCCACCCGAGGACCAGGTCTGCCCGCGGCCCTGATGGCCGGATGGACGGCCGCCCAATCTTTGGCCGCGGCACGCGGGTTGCCCGTGATTGGTATCCACCACCACGAAGCCCACCTGTACTCCCCATGGATCTCCGGAAAGCCGGCCCAGTTTCATGGCGCCGCGATCCCGCCGCATGTCTCTCTCATCGCATCGGGCGGGCACACCTTGCTGGTTCATGTCCGCTCCGAACTCGATCAGGTGATCCTCGGTGGCACCCTCGACGATGCCGCGGGCGAATGCTTCGACAAGGCCGCGAAACTCTTGGGTCTCCCCTACCCCGGGGGCCCGGTGCTGGACCGCTTGGCCGAAGAAGGCCGGGCCGATCGCTTTGAGTTTCCGCGACCGCTGCGCCACGAACCCAATCACAACTTTAGTTTCAGCGGTCTCAAAACCAGCGTTCGAGTCTTCCTCGAGAAGAATCCAGGCCTGGCCGATTCTCCCCAAGATCTCCGCGACCTGTGCGCCGGAATCCGCGCAGCGATCGTAGACACTCTCACCACCAAACTCGTCGCCGCCGCCACCAAGATCGGCGTCCGTTGCATCACTGCCAGCGGGGGGGTCGCCTGCAATCGGGGGTTGCGCCGGGATTTGCAACAGGCTGCCCAAAAGCGGCGTCTCGAACTGCGCATCGCGGAACCGGCGTTCTGCACCGACAACGCGGCCATGATTGGTTTTCTAGCCGAACGCCGGTTGGCACGCGGACAATCCACACTGCTGGACACGGAAACCGGCCCCGGATGGGAACTCGAGAACCAAGAGAACCACACACCCCAACTTGCAGCGGCAACAGACTCCTCAGCCTGTCTTCCCTCGTCGTGACGATTTCGATCATCTTGCCAGCCTTCAACGAAGCGCGCCTCTTGCCGAGCACTCTGGCCGCTGTTCATGCGGCCCGGCGAGCCTTTGATCGAGTGCAATGGGCCTCTGAGGTTATTGTCTGCGACAACAACTCTACGGATGCCACCGCGCACATTGCCCGGGAGCACGGAGCCCAAGTTGTCTTTGAGCCCATCAACATGATCGCCCGCGCCCGCAATGCGGGAGCCACGGTGGCGATCGGCGACTGGCTGCTGTTCATCGATGCCGACTCGCAGCCTTCCATCGAACTCTTCAATGCCCTGATTGAAGCGATTCAATCGGGCCGGGTTCTGGCTGGGGGAGCCACCGTGCGCATGGACAGCGACGACCTTCGGGGGCGCATTGGTACGGCGTTTTGGAACACAGTCAGTCGGCTTCGAGGTCTCATGGCCGGTTCCTTTATTTTCGTCGAGGCGGCCGCCTTCCGGCAAATCGGAGGATTCAGTGGGCAATTTTATGCCGCCGAAGAAATCGATTTCACACACCGCCTGAGGCCCCTAGCCCGCGCCTCAAATCGTCGTATTGTTATTCTCTCCAAGACGCCGCTGCTCACCTCGGCCCGGAAGCTCAAGCTCTACACACCGCGCGAAATTGGCCGCCTGATCCTCTCAGCCGTCCTACGACCGAAGGCCACTCTCACCAACAAGCAGGCCTGCCACCTCTGGTACGACGGCCGACGCTGACCAGGTTCCGGGCTGTCGCCAATGACTTGAGGCGATCCGAAACTGTTGGAATTCATCAAAAACACGCCTCGAACGGCGATTCGGCGCATTGAACTTCTTGTCTCCGCGCGAAATATGCCCATGATCGGTCTTTCGATCTCGTATTTATGGCTAAAGTGTACACCGACAAGGACGCCGACCTGAGCGTCTTCAAAGGCAAAACCCTCGCTGTGCTCGGCTTCGGCTCCCAAGGCCACGCCCATGCGCTCAACCTCAAGGAGTCCGGATGCAACGTCATCATCGGTCTCTACGAGGGATCTAAGTCGATCAAAGTAGCCCGGGAAAAGGGCTTCGAAGTGCTCGCCAGCGCCGAGGCAGTCAAGCGCGCCGAAATCATCATGATCGCGCTGCCGGACACCAAGCAGGCGGCTGCCTACGAGAAGGACATTGCTCCCAACCTGACTCCGGGCAAGACGCTGCTCTTCAGCCACGGCTTCGCCATCCATTTCAAGACCGTCGTCCCCCCAAAGGACGTGAACGTGATCCTCGTCGCTCCGAAGGGCCCGGGCCACATCGTTCGTCGTCAATACACCGAGGGCAAGGGCGTCCCCAGCCTGATCGCCATTTACCAGAACCCCGGCCGCAACGCGAAGAAGATCGCTTTGGCTTGGGCCAAGGGTATCGGCGGCACCCGCGCCGGCGTCATCGAGACCACCTTCAAAGAAGAAACCGAGACCGACTTGTTCGGTGAGCAGACGGTCCTCTGTGGCGGCGCCAGCGCGCTTGTCCAGGCTGGATTCGAAGTGCTCGTCGAAGCGGGTTATTCGCCCGAGATGGCCTATTTCGAGTGCCTCCATGAGCTCAAGCTCATCGTAGACCTCATGAACGAGGCGGGCATCGCCGGTATGCGTTTCTCGATCTCCGAGACAGCCAAGTGGGGCGACGTGAGCGTCGGCCCGAAGA
>JBDKKQ010000486.1:0-4678 GCA_039796015.1 Verrucomicrobiota bacterium | reverse complement strand
GTTCTTTCTTCAGATGGCGATTATTTTGTTTCTGTGTCGCATCGCCGGCTGGATCGGGCGGCGGTTTGGGCAGCCACAGGTCGTGTGTGAAATGGTGGCCGGCGTTTTTCTCGGTCCGTCGCTCCTAGGGTGGTTGGCTCCGGGTCTCCAAGCACAACTGTTTCCGCCGGAGTCTCTTCGAATGCTTTACGTCGGAGCGCAGCTCGGTGTGGGCCTCTACATGTTCTTGGTGGGAGCGGAGTTTCGGGTGGATTTATTTCAAGGGCGATTGCGCAGTGCTGCCGCCGTTTCTATTGCCGGAATGGTAGTCCCATTCCTCCTGGGTGCGGCCCTGACGCCCTGGCTTATGAAGATGCCAGGCCTCTTTTCACCCAAAGCCACCCAGTGGGAGGCCACCTTGTTTTTGGGTGCGGCCATGGCCATTACCGCGTTTCCGATGCTCGCCCGAATTATTTATGAGCGCGGGCTGAGCGGCACCCCGTTGGGAACGCTTGCCTTAGCGGCTGGGGCCATTGATGACGCGGCGGCGTGGTGTGTTTTGGCTGTGGTGTTAGCGAGCTTTGGCAAGGGGGCTTATCTGGCCTATTGGGCCATCGGGGGCGGGGTTTCGTACGCCCTCTTTATGCTGCTCATCGGTCGACGGTTGTTGGCCCCGTTGGGGCGTTCTGTGGAAAAAGCGGGAACATTGACCCCAACCCATTTGGCGATCTTGCTCACCCTTTTTGCACTCGCTGCCTGGGCCATGGACGCCATTGGAATCCACGCGGTGTTTGGTGGATTCCTGCTCGGGGCTGCTTTGCCGCGAGGAACCCTCACTCGGGAATTGCAGCGGCAGGTGGAGCCGTTCGCCGTCGTCTTTTTGTTGCCCATGTTCTTCACCTTCTCTGGGCTGCGCACCCGACTCGATACGGTCAACTCCTGGGAAATGCTGGGGGTGGCCTTGGTCGTATTGGCCGCCTCAGTTTTGGGCAAGGGCGTCGCCTGTTGGGCTGCGGCCCGTCTCAATGGTGAAGATCAACCTACGGCATTGGCGGTAGGAACGTTGATGAACTCGCGCGGCCTGATGGAGTTGATCATCCTCAATATCGGTCTCCAGAACGGGTTCATCGAATCGGGCTTGTTCTCAGTCATGGTGCTCATGGCCATCGTGACCACCTTGATGACGTCTCCGCTCTTCGAATGGGTTTACGGCCGCAAGGCCCGACTGGAAGGCCGCCTGGGAGCGACTCGATGAGGGGCGAAGCCGGGGATGTTACGAATCAGTACAGCTTTTGAATCCCCTCGCAGTCTGAAGGGTACTTTGGTCAGAGTTTCGGGGTTCTCATGCCCGCTACCGCCTCTCGCCTTCAGGTGTTCACCGAATCTGTGATCCGGGGAATGAGCCGCTTGGCCACCCGCCATGAAGCCATCAACCTAGCCCAGGGTTTTCCGGATTTTGATCCACCCGAACCGTTGTTGGCCGCCTTGGAACGTGCGACCCGCGGTCCGTTTCATCAATACGCCGTGACGTGGGGAGCCCCGCGATTCCGGGAGGCATTGGCCCGGAAGATCTCCCGCCGAACCGGTTTGGAGGTGGATCCGGAACGCCACCTGGTGGTGACCTGCGGCAGCACTGAAGCCATGATGGTAGCCATGATGACGGCCTGTAATCCCGGCGATCGGGTTATCATCTTTTCTCCATTTTACGAAAACTACGCGGCCGACGCGATCCTCTCCGGGGCCGAGCCGATTTATGTGCCGCTGCGGGCACCCGACTTTCGGTACGATCCAGCGGAACTGGCTCGGGCCTTTGACCAGAAGCCCAAGGCCATTATCGTGTGCAATCCGTCTAATCCTACCGGCAAGGTGTTTACTTGGGCCGAGTTGACGGAAATTCTGACGCTGGCTGAACAGTACGACGCGTTCGTCATCATGGACGAACCCTACGAGCACATCGTCTTTCGGCCCCATGAACACGTCTACGCGGCGGCGTTGCCGGGAGCGATGGCCCGCACCATCACGTGCAACTCGCTCTCCAAAACTTACTCCATCACGGGGTGGCGGCTGGGATACGTGCATGCGGCGCCCGAGGTGATCGCACAGGCGCGCAAGGTGCATGACTTCCTCACGGTGGGCGCGGCGGCCCCCTTGCAGGAGGCGGCGGTCGCTGGCCTGGAATTGCCGGAGAGTTATTACGACGACCTGCTGACCTCCTACACGGCCAAGCGGGATGTGTTCTTGGGGTACTTGCGGCAGACCGGCCTCGAATTCACCGAACCTCAGGGGGCGTACTATGTCCTCGTGAACATCGAAGGACTGGGCTTCGGCACCGACTCTGCAGCCGCTGAATGGATGATCCGCGAGATCGGCGTGGCTGGAGTCCCGGGGTCGAGTTTCTTCCGCGAGCCCGAGCATCGGTTCATCCGATTTCACTTCGCCAAAAAGGAAGAGACCTTGCGGGCGGCCGGAGAACGGTTGTTGCGGTTGCGAGACTTTGTGGGAAATCCCGAGGCAGTGGCCGAAAGCCGTCGGAGGCTCTCACTGTGAAACCATCACCCGCCTCAGAACGCTCGCTGCGTCTGGCCCCGGATGGCGTCTCGGTGCTCATCTTGGACCAAACGTTGTTGCCGCATGGGGTAAAGACGGTGCGTTTGCGAACCCTGGAACAAGCCGCGCATGCCATCCGCACCATGCAAGTGCGCGGGTCAAATCTCATCGGAGTCACTGCAGCCTACGGCATGGCATTGGCGCTCCGTGCCGATGCCTCGGACTCCGGACTGGAGTCGGCTTATTCGGTCCTCATCGAAACCCGCCCCACCGCGGTCAATTTGCGATGGGCATTGGATTTGATGCGGGACTTCCTTCGACCGATGCCGGCTTCGTTGCGTGTCGATGCTGCTTACGCCAAAGCGGCCGAACTGCTGGAAGAGGATGTCGCCACCAATCGGTCGATCGGTGACCATGGACTCGCCATCTTTCGCAAGTTGCTGGCAAAGCGCCCCAAGGGTGAGCCCCTGCGCGTTCTCACGCACTGCAATGCCGGCCGGATTGCCACCTTGGACTGGGGAACTGCCACGGCTCCGATTTATCGAGCCCAGCAGGAAGGCCTTCCGATCCATGTCTGGGTCAGTGAAACCAGGCCCAGAAATCAGGGGGCTGCGTTGACGGCGTGGGAATTGGGCGGTCGTGGAGTTGCTCACACATTGATTGCCGACAATGCCGCAGGCCATCTCATGCAGCATGGGTTGGTAGATGTGGTGATCGTGGGGGCTGACCGCGTGACCGCCGCCGGTGACGTCGCCAACAAAATCGGAACCTACCTTAAGGCCTTGGCCGCCCGTGAACACGAGATTCCATTTTACGTGGCGTTTGTCGGCGGTTCTGTGGACTGGAACTTGCGAGACGGCGTGCGTGAAATCCCCATCGAGCAACGAAGCGAGCGGGAGGTTACCCACATCACGGGAGTGAATTCAGCTGGCAAGCGCGTCGAAGTGCGTTTGACGCCCGAGGGGACTCCTGCCCGCAACGACGGCTTCGATGTGACTCCGGCGAAGCTCATCACCGGGTTGATCACCGAGCGTGGCGTGTGTCGGGCTTCGGAGGCAGGCCTGGCTCGTCTTTACGACCGTTCAGACCCTGCCGATCGCGGCTCGGGCCGTGTTGCTCGCGCGACACGGCGTTGAATTGTGAGTGCCGGCGGGGCAGGGCGACAAAGGGACTTCCCAAGGGCTTCTTGCAACGGATCGTCTGCTTCGGCCCCGAACCCAAGATGCAGATGCCGGGTCCATCCCTCGGCTTGAGCAAAACGGCCCGACCACTGGCCGACTTGCGCATCTCCCTCATCGAGCGAAATGAGGTAGCTTTCCATGCCTTGTGACACGTCCAGCCATTCTTTCTGGCTCGCGTGTGCGGCCAGAGCGGTCCGCTTGCGGGAATGCACCGATGCGGTGTTCACAAAGAGCTCTGGTCGGACCGGTTGCCGCAGGGGGCCTTGGAGACCGTGCGGTAAAGAATGGTAGAGGGTCAGCGGTTGCAGTGTGGGCTTTCGCCCGGGGATGCTCCGGAAATTTGGCATGCCGCGTGAGAAGGCCGCCGTGACCACGATGCGGCAGGTCTCGGTGTGGTCCTCCATGTAATCTAATGGCGGGTGGGTCAGGACGACGGTGGGTTGGACCGACCGCACCAAGGCCGCCACGCGCCGGATGTTGGCTTCGGTGTAGAAGATGCAGAGGTCCGACGCGATGGGCGGGTGCCACTGGAATCCCATACTCCGGCAGGACGCCTGGGCCTCGAGGGAGCGGGTTTTGGCGGTGACCGTCTGGGAGAGGGTCGCGCTTCCGAGGTCTCCGTTAGAGAGGTTGCAGTAGTGGACATCCCACCCCCGATCACGCAGCAACAACAGGGTTCCAGCGGCTCGGAATTCGATGTCGTCGGGGTGGGCAAAGACGGCCAGGACTGCAGGCATTGAGAAATCCTGCCTTCGGCGATGGGGTTCGACCAGTCTGGGCGTTGAGGGAGACAACGAAAGAATCGACGAAGGATGGAGTGACCCGAGTTCAGGTCCACATTGCACCCGAGGGGTAGATCAGGTCAGGGTCCGTCTTCAATTGCGGCGCGCGATGCGGCGCTCGGTTCGGGAGTCGATGAAGACATTACACCTCTATCTGCTCAGACAGGTGATGGCCACGTTGGTGGTCAC
>JBDKKQ010000485.1:0-4897 GCA_039796015.1 Verrucomicrobiota bacterium | reverse complement strand
GAGCCTGTCCCCGCGGATGCGAACCGCCGCACACCGCAATCCAGCCGTCGCGCAGGGCTTCCAGGCGTTGGCTTTGGAGACAGAGTTCCAGCACGGGGGCGTCCGGAGAATTATCCAGCAGGCGATTGGCCCAGGCGGCGGTGACCGGATCCATCGTCCCGCTCGTTGGCACGCCGAAGCGCCGGAAGCCGTGCCGACCGGTGTCCTGAAGGCTCATCCCGAGACCCGGTTCCAGGATTCGCAAAACGGGCTCGCCCTCCGGAGAGCCGGTTCGATTCGCCCGGGCGGTCGTCATCAGGGCCGCGTCTGGAGACCTTGGTGAAAGCCCGCCTTCGGACGGAATCGAGGCTTCGGTCCCGGGAGGTCCGTTGACCGGCACGAAGCGCACCCGGTCTCCGGCCCGCAATCCGAACATCTTCTCCAAGTCGGCGGTGTGCGGATCGAAAAGCGCCGTGGAGGTTTGGCCGATAATGTTCCAACCGCCCGGGCTGGGGATGCTGTAAATACCGGTGTGGTCGCCACCGATGGCCACGCTGCCGGCCGGCACTCGCGGCCGAGGGGTAGCCAAGCGGGGTGTTGCCAGCGAGGCATCGAGGCCACCGAGGTAGGGGAACCCGGGCGCGAAGCCGAGGCAAAGCACCCGGTAGCGGCCCTGATGATGACGCTCGATCACGGCTTCCGGGCTGAGGCCGGACTGACGGGCCACACGCTCCAGGTCGGGGCCGCCGTAGTGCACGGGAATTTCCACGCAGCGTTCCGGTTCCGACGTCGCTGGCTGAGCGATGGCCTGCTCCACGAGTTGCTGCAGCGTGGCTTGGTCAAGGGGCTGGGCCTCGCGGTGGAAATCCAGCAGCAAGGTGGTGGGGGCGGGGATGATCTCACGGAGCCCGGATGAGCCCAGGGATTCCAGAGAACGGGCCAGGGCCGCAGCCAAGGATCGTCCGCGCCGGAACGCCGCCTCATCGGCGCGCTCGGCGAAGCGCACACACCAGGCGTGGGAGCCATAGGCGGTCAAGGTCGGGACCATTTGCATCGCTTTGAACTCCCAGCCCCGGCTGAGTCGAGCGTTTTGTTCGCTTCGGGTGCTAAACCGACCCAGGTCGGATGCCACCGGTGGGTCGGGAGTATTGTCTCGAGGAGTCCGATGGTCGGGGAGCGATGGCTGGGGACAGGCTCATTGGGAAGGGTTGGGGGACAGGCTGTCCGTGACGGGGCACGAATGGATTGCGGACCCGATTCTGGGCTTGGGTTTCCGGCTTGTCTGCGGCCTCGGGCTGGAGAACCGTTTGCATCTCCCTCGGTCCGTCGAACCCTCACCGCCTCTCCCCGTCATGAAACGAATGCTCCTGTTCTTCGCTGCTCTGGGCTTGCTCATTGCTCCGCTCACCGCCGCCGTGCGCCTGCCCGCGATCATCGGTTCGCACATGGTGTTGCAGCAGCACACCAACGCGACCCTCTGGGGATGGGCCGGAGCTGCGGAGACCGTCACGGTGTCGGTTAGTTGGTCCACCAATATCTGGAAAGCCACGGCCTCCAACGGCGGGCGCTGGACGACCGAGATTCAGACACCTCAGGCCGGCGGGCCGCACACGATCCGTATCAAGGGAGGTACTGAGATCGTGCTCGAGGATGTGCTGGTCGGCGAGGTGTGGGTTTGCAGCGGCCAGAGCAACATGGAGTGGTCGGGCGATCAGGGACTGCGCCAGTCCAAGGAGGAGTCCCCGCGGGCCACGAACTCCATGATCCGGTTCTTTTACATACCGAAGGCCACGTCCGAGACACCGCAGGATCACTTGACGGCCCGATGGGTCGTCTGCACCCCGGAGGAGATGCTTCACTTCAGCGCGATTGGGTATTTTTTCGGCAAGCGCCTGAACGAGAAACTGGGCGTGCCCGTGGGCCTGGTTAACAGCAACTGGGGCGGTACTCCAGCGGAGGTCTGGACGCCGCGCGGCATCATTGAAGACGACCCGGACCTCCGGGCCGGCGCCGCGAAAATCAAACCAGTCCCCTGGTGGCCGCACGAGCCGGGGTTGGCGTTCAACGCCATGATCCACCCCATCACACCGTTCCGCATCGCCGGGGTGATTTGGTATCAGGGCGAGAGCAACGTCTCTACTCACGGCACCTACCAGAAGCTCTTCACCCGGATGATCGATGGCTGGCGTGCGGCGTGGAAAACCGAGCTGCCGTTCTACTTCGCCCAAATCGCTCCGTACACCTACGACGACCCGACCCGGGCGGCCTTCCTGCGCGAGGCGCAAACCCTGGCGGCCGCGCATCCCAAGACCGGCATGGTGGTCACCAGCGACTTGGTGGACAACGTGAAGGACATCCATCCGCAAATGAAGCGCGAGGTAGGTGATCGACTGGCCCATTATGCCTTGGCCGAAACCTATGGTGTAACAGGTCTGAATCACCGCAGCCCCACGTACCGATCGCACCGCATCGAGGGATCGTCGGTCCGGGTGGAGTTCGACTCGGTGCCCACTACGCTGGTCTCGCGCGGGGGCCCGCCCACGCACTTCAAGGTCGCCGGTTCCGATGGCCGGTTCGTCGAAGGCAAGGCGGTGATCGACGGCAAGTCGGTGGTGGTCTCCAGTCCGGAGGTTGCCCAGCCGGTCGCCGTCCGCTTCGCCTTCACTTGCGATGCCATCCCCAACCTGTTCACGGCCGAAGGGATGCCGGTGAATCTGTTCCGGACAGATCGTTGAATCGGCGTCTCGAAGGGCGGGCTTCACGGTCCTGGGAATCGACTTTAGAGTCAGGAGCCTTAAACTAGGTGCAGTCACGGTACAGCAGTGGGTGCTCAACCTGTGATTCAACCTCGGACTTGAACCCTCAGGCTTCATCCTCCCGATCGCGCCGGTCGCCCCGTTGGTCTGGGGGTGGCGGTTCGTCTGTCTCGAGGCGTTCGGCGCGAGCATTCCGCTCGGCCTTCACGCTGATCGAACTGCTGGTGGTCATCGCCATCATTGCCATCTTGGCTGCGCTGCTGTTGCCCTCGCTGTCGCGGGCCAAGACCGCGGCGCTGAGCACCCGCTGCAAGAGCAACTTGCACCAGGTCGGCTTGGCCTTGTCGATGTACCGCATCGATCATCGCGTGTTCCCGCACACGGTGGATGCCAATACCACCAACACTTGGTTCACGGCGATCATGCCGGATCTCGCGCGCAGTACGAATGTCCTGAAATGCCCCACCTTCAAGGGCGAATGGCCTCTGGAGCGGTCCATCGTCTGGGCCTTCGGCAATGCCTACATGCGCGGCCCCACCGGGCCGGACAAGCAGGTGGGTGTGAGCTACGGTTACAACGGCTTCGGCGTTGGATCGGTCAACAAGACCTTGTGGTACGAGAACCTTGGGTTGGGATTTGTGGTGAGTCCCGGCCAGGAGGTGGCCCAAGTGAGGGAGGATCGCGTCGTGGCACCGTCCGATCTCATCGCTATCGCTGATTCCATGCCGCAGCCGGGGTACCTCCAATACTTTTCGTTCCTCCTGTCCATTAGCAGCGAACCCTCGAAGGAGCGCCACAACGGCGGAGCCAATATTTTGTTCACCGATGGCCACGCTGCCAGCCAGCGGAACTCCCAACTCGTGGAGGACACCGAGTCCAACCGCCGCCGGTGGAATCTCGATCACCAACCGCACCCCGAGGTTTCTTTTTGAGCCGGACTCGGGCTGTATCGGCGGCGTGCATCCCCGTTGGAAATTCCTTCCCGCGCTTGTCGCAGCATTGCTGAGCCTGGCGGGATCGTCGGCTTTTGCTGCAGAGCCCACCGCGCCGCCCAAACTCCCGCTCTGGCCCGGCCAGGCTCCGGATGGCTCCGGCGGTTCGGTGAGCCCGGAAAACTCCGGCCTGACCGTCCATCCGGCCCCGAAGCCCAACGGCATGGCCGTGATTATTTGTCCGGGCGGTGGCTATGGCGGAGTGGTGACCGGGCCAGAGGGACACGGGATCGCGCGCTGGCTCAATTTGCACGGCATCCTAGGCGTCGTACTGGAATATCGCCTGCCCGCAGGCCGCTCGAAGGTGCCGCTTTTGGATGCCCAACAGGCCATCCGCACCGTCCGACTGAACGCCCGCCAATGGCAGGTGGACCCGAAGCGGGTGGGCATCATCGGGTTCTCTGCGGGTGGACATTTGGCGGCCACGGCGAGCACGCAGTTTGACTTGGGCAAACCCGATGCCGCCGATCCGATTGCTCGCCAAAATAGCCGGCCCGATTTCACGATTCTGATTTATCCGGTGGTGTCCTTTGGGGAGCTCGGTCACTCCGGCTCGCGCGACAATCTCTTGGGCAAGAAACCCACCTTGGAGGAAATTCAGCGGTTCTCCTGCGAACGGCAAGTCACCCGGCAGACGCCTCCCGCATTTTTGGCTCATGCCGTGGATGATCAGGCGGTGCTCATCGACAACAGCCGCCTTTATCACAAGGCACTTCAGGCTCAAGGAGTTGCCAGCAAGCTCATCGAATTGCCCGACGGCGGCCACGGTCTCCATGGCTATCAGGGTGCTTCGTGGGACACTTGGCAGCGCGAAGCGATTCTGTGGTTGAAGCAGCGTTGAAGGCCTCTTCGGTCTCGAACAACCTTTCTGCCCCGCCATGCCCATCAACCGATCAAGAACCGTGGGTTCAGCCAGCCAGATCTTCCATTGGCTGGTCGTGGGTTTCCTTGCGGTCGTCGGAACTCTGGCATTGTCGGGGGCTGAGGCTCAGGTGCGTGCCACGGCCTTGCCGGTGATCTCGGGCCAGCGGTCGGGGTTCACCTTGATGGATCCGGCCCTCACTGGGGTGACGTTCACCAATCGCCTGACGGGTGACGCTTATTTTACCAATGCGGTCGCCCACAATGGTTCGGGCGTGGCCATCGGAGATGTGGACGGCGACGGCCGCC
>JBDKKQ010000484.1:0-3970 GCA_039796015.1 Verrucomicrobiota bacterium | reverse complement strand
ACCGTGAGCCTGAGCCTCCATGCGCGCTTCGGGTTCGAGCAAGTCGGCCTCTTCAAGCGAGTGGGGTTCAAGTTCGACCGCTGGTTGGACGTGGCCTATCTCGAACGATCGGTCTGATCGGCGCACCTCCCACTGGCATCCGGCTTGGTCTTTCGAAGCTCTCTCCAATCAACAGCGACGGCACGCGTGCGTGAGGATGGAGTTCTGCGGAGTTCGCTTTTTTGCGGCGACCCGGTAGGGTTCGTGGCGATGGGCAAACCGATCCGCATTTCCTACGCGTTCATGGCCGTGCTGCTGGTCTTGGTGGGGGTGCTTCAGTTAGCGACCCCGCTGATCACCGCCTTATTTGCCTACTTTGCTCTCAACCTGCTCTCATTCAACCGGAGCCGGTGGATTGGACTAACGCTGTTCCTTCTCCTTTTGAGCGCACTCGGAGTCGGCTTCTACAGTTTCGTTAAACACGCTTATGTCGTTTTGCCGCAGATCGCCGAAAAAACGATCCCGGCGGTGGTAGAGCTTGCGCAGAAGAACAGCTTAGAACTGCCGTTTACGGATTTGGCCAGCCTGAAGATTACCGCGCTAGACATGGTCAAGGCCAAGCTGGCCAACCTGGGGCAGTATGCTCGAATTGTGGCGGTTGAGGCAGTGTCGCTGCTCATCGGTCTCGTGGTCTCCATTAGTCTCTTCCTGAGTCTCAAGCTCGATTTCGGAGCTGAACCCGAGGCTGGAGACGACAACCTGTATACGGCCGTCGGGCGCGAGATCGCAGAACGTTTCCGGGGGCTTTACGATAGTTTCTCGAAGGTGATGGGAGCCCAGATGCTCATCTCGACGATTAATACCACCTTCACAGCCGGGTTCCTCATCTGGAACGACTATCCCTTTGTCACCGTGGTCATCGGCTTGACCTTCCTTTTCGGCATGTTGCCCATCCTGGGCAACCTCTTGAGCAATACCCTCATCGTGGGCATCGGCCTGACCATCAGTCCCAACATGGCCTTAGCGGCGCTGATGTTCTTGGTGGTCCTCCACAAGGGCGAATACTTCCTGAACTCCAAGATCATTGGTGACCGGATACGCAATCCGATGTGGTTGACCCTGCTGGGCCTGGTCATCGGGGAGAAGCTCATGGGTATCCCCGGAATGATCCTCGCTCCGGTGATTCTCCACTTCGTAAAAGTGGAGGTTTCCCGCAATAAGTTTACGCCCCAGACCCCTCCCGCATTCTGAGCGGCGGGCTCCGATGGGCCGGTCGGTACTCGGGATCTCCGCCGGAACGGTTGAGTTGGATCTGTCGTTCCGACTTAGTTGATTTTGCGAAGAACCTGATCGGCTCCGAGCTGAACCACGTGGGGATTGCGATCTTCCTGGAAGCAAACGGGGATATCGCCAGCCAATTCGGGTTGGGCCAGCAACCGGCGTCCGTTGCGAGCGCACCGTGCGGCTTCGGGCAGCCGAGGCTGGTGGCCTCGGTACAAATCCCAGGCAATTTGAGATGAATCGTCGAGAGACCACGCCTGAGGCTCGCTCGTTTCCTTCAGCAGTCGGTCAACAAGGGCTCCAGCTCCCAATGTGTCCTCGAACGAGGCGTTCTCTAGGGTGCCGGCACAAATCAACCAGAGGCTTTCGGGGTGCGATTGGACCAGGTGCCGAGCCAACGACGACACGTTGCCGAAGGACGCGATGAAGACAGCCCGAGCCAGGCGGCATGCCTCAAGGGCGCGCGTGCCATTGGTGGTGGACATGATGATTTCACGGCCTTCCACGCGGTTCCGGGTGAATTCGCGCGGTGAATTTCCTAAGTCGAAATCCACCCCGCCGGTTTGGTAGGCGCGGATGCGCAACCCATCCCGCTCTCCGGCCAGCAACGCATCCGGATGACGCCCGCGCAGGGCAATGGCTTCGGCGATTTCCCGGGCCGGCCGGATGCCTGTAGCCCCGTTGCCCAAGGCTTCAAGCATGGTGGAGGTGGCTCTCAGCACGTCAAAGACGACGCAGGTCACGCGCGAAAGATCCTGGCGGGCGATGGCCTCGTACTCCGTCGGCGAGAAAAGCACCCGCACCGAGGGAGCGGGTCGGACGGTGGCTACAGTAGGGTTGCTCACGGTTTGCCGAAGCAGTGGAGGGCCTTGGCGGTGCGAACAAGTAGGCTCCCG
The DNA here is from genome assembly GCA_039796015.1 of Verrucomicrobiota bacterium. Taxonomy (GTDB): domain Bacteria; phylum Verrucomicrobiota; class Verrucomicrobiia; order Limisphaerales; family UBA9464; genus SXXZ01. The sequence continues at coordinate 1,814 of JBDKKQ010000484.1, read as the reverse complement.
TGACTTAAGGCTACGCTGCCTTTGCAAGGAGCCTCACCGGTGAAGGCGTGGCTGGAGAGCACCTCGAACGATTTGCCGGCGCTCAAGGCAAACACGGTGCCTGCTTCGTCATGGCAATAGAGTTTGCCGTCGGCGGCCGACAAAGAACCCCAAATGGGGCCGTTGCCCGGGATCTTGCCTGACCAGATTTTCTGGCCGTTGGCCGGATCAAGCTTACTGACAATTCTCTTTTGTCCGTCGAGGACGAACAGGTGCCCATCGAGCACGCAGGGGGTGCTCCAGTCGGTCGGAGCTTCCTTGAAATCCCAGGCGCGATGGGTGGTGGTTACATCTCCCTTGCCGCCCGGTTTGAACGCCACCACGGGTTGGCCCTTGGGCCCCGAAGCGAGAATGTATCCGCCGGCGATCACCGGGGAAGTGACGATGCGATACCAGTCATCGCGTTTCTCGTAGAGACGGGCACGCCAGATCTCGGAACCGTCTTTGGGGCGATGCCCGCTGACATGGTCGCCACCGACGACAATTAACTCGGTTCCGTTCGGCCCTTGGAAGGGCACCGGCGTGGCGTAGGATTCACTGCTTTCCTTGGTCGAATCGGTGGATCGAAGTGTTTTCCACAGGTCTTTGCCCGTCTTGGGATCGATGCACAGCAGGAATGAATCCCGCTCAGGCTTGCCGTCGAAGCGGGGGTAGTCGGGCGGAACTTCCCGGCGCTGCAGGATTGCCAAGTAGAGGCGGCCATCGTGCAACAGCGGGCTGGCTCCGTAGATCCACATGAGACCCAGGCTCCCGAAGTCTTTACTGAGATTGCGCGACCAAAGGGGCTTTCCATCGAGATCGAAGGCCGCGAAGTCGCCCGTGCCGAACAGCGCGTAAACCCGTTTGCCATCGGTCACGGGCGAGGGGGCACAGGTATTGTTGCGGCCCACTTCCTTGTCGCCCAAGCCGACATTTCGGCTCCAGAGAGCTTTGCCCGAGGTTCGATCCAGACAAATGAGTTGCAGGTTCTTCTGCTCGTCGGGCGAGGTGAGAAAAACCCGATGGCCGCTGACCACAGGAGTGGAACCGGCCTTTCCGGGCAAGGGTGTGCTCCATCGCAAATTGGCCGGGCTTAGTGTGCTCGGTAAGCCACTCATGCGGATCGAGCCATCCTGGTTGGGGCCTCGCCACTGGGGCCAGTCCGCCGTCGAGGCCGCCGACAGGCACAAGGTGAGAGTGGAAGAGAGGACGAGAAGAGACCGGAGGTTCATGGCTTCAACGAGGTGCTGGTGGGGATCATCGGTTTCAGGATCGCGGATGGCTCTTTCAAAGATGACGAATGTGGGCCTTGTACTTCTTCAACAAACGATCGTTGTGGTCGTCTCCCTGGGTGTTGCTGCTGATATAAATCTCGGGTTCCACGCCACGCCGAACCAACTGCTCAATCGCGTGAACCACGATGAGGTTGATGATGAGAATGCCGGTGATCGTTGAGGGCGGGCCGATACGGTGAGGGAAGCCTTCGATGCCCATGGCGGCATCGCCATCGACCCCGCAATTGTCGATCACCAGGTCCGCGACGTCGGCCAGGCGTTTTCCGGACGGATGCCGTGAGGGCCAGCGGCGGGTTTGATCCAAATTGGTGATGGCCACGGTCTTCAAACCGCGAGACTTGGCTTCCAGCACCATTTCGATTGGAACCGCATTGCGCCCTCCGTTGGAGGCCACGACCAACAAATCGCCGGCAGCGACGGGGTACTGGTCTAGGATCGTCTTGGCTCGCCCCTGTTCCCGCTCCAGATAGGTCGCCTCGGTGGCGTTGAGGTGCATCATCA
>JBDKKQ010000483.1:0-7443 GCA_039796015.1 Verrucomicrobiota bacterium | reverse complement strand
GTCGCCACTTCGATGCGGTACTGGGTGATCAGGCGATCTTTGAAGTTCCCTTCCCGATCACGCCCCCAGACCACGCGACCAATGCGCTCGGCCTTGGGGAATTCTAATTGAACCCAACCCTTGCCCGCCTCGCTGGAAATCCACGAACGCGTGTTGCCAGGGCGACCATCATTCAAATGCTCCAACTTATGGATCTCGTACCCAGCCAAACTCCCTGAGGCCGTAGCTTTGGTTCCTGCCGAGGCCAAGGCCACATTGTGATCGCCCGACCAAACTTCGAGTTCGTCGATGCACGGTTCGCCGCCCGTCGTGGCAAGAATGGTAAAACGCACACGCCGCGCGTCGGTGATCGTGAACCGATCTTCATTCTGCCGAGCGACCACCGCCGGCCGCCGGTCGGCCGGGGTCGTCGGGGACCCAGTCAACGCCCTCGGAATGAAGGCTTCGAGCCGCTTCTGTAGGTCTTGGATCCGCCCTTCGATACGGGCTACCCCCTGTGCCCGTTCGGGCGACAAGGGCAGCGAGCGTTCGCCGTGTTGGACGCCAGAGAAAATGGCCGCCATCGAGTAGTACTCGGTATGGGTAATGGGATCGAACTTGTGCGTGTGGCAGCGAGCACAACCCAAGGTAAGCCCCATGAAGGAGGTGCCGGTGGTGCCCAGCATGTCATCGATTTCATCGGCCCGTTGCTGAGCGGTCAGAGTGATGTCTGGGCTCTTAACGATATCCACCGGACCACCGACTAGGAACCCGGTCGCCACGTCCCTGCCCAGCGCGTCTCCGGCAATTTGCTCGCGTATGAACTGGTCGTAGGGCTTGTCGGTGTTGAAGGCCTCGATCACATAGTCTCGGAACCGCCAGGCGCTCAACCGCTCTCGGTTGGTCTCAAAACCATTGCTCTCGGCGAACCGGATGACATCGAGCCAATGGCGTCCCCAGCGTTCTCCATAGCGGGGATCCTCGAGCACTCGATCCAACAATCGCTCCCAAGCTCGAGGCTGCACGTCAGCCACAAACGCGGACAACTCGTCTGGAGTCGGCGGAACCCCCAACATCACCAGATACAACCGCCGAATGAGCGTCGCACGATCGGCCTCGACCGAAGGCGTCAACCCACTCTCGGAGAGACGGGCTTGAATAAAGGTATCCACCGGATTGGCCGCATTGGCCGAGATTTTGGTGGAAGGAATAGCCGGTCGGACCACCGGCAGGAATGCCCAGTGTGGGTCTGCCGGCGGAGCTTCGGCCGCGCCCAGTGCCAGCGACCACAACGAAGCGATGCTCAGCCATTTTAGGAGTTTTCTTCCCGCTTCACCCACCGGGGTTCTGGATGCCTTCGATGGATTCATACGTTTCCTATTCTTTGGTCTCCGAGGACACCGCACGAATTGTCGCGATGCGCCCCTTGGCCATGCGCTTGAGGGTCAGCTTTAGATCTCCCTTTTCGGCCGCCACCAGGCGTTCAAAGTCAGCGACCGTGGACACCGGCTGGTCTTGGATATGGGTGATCAACTCGTAAGGCTTCACACCTGCGACGCTGGCGCGCCCGCCGGGCTCGATCCGCGAGACCACCACCCCGGGCTCGTCGGCTTTGCGCTGGATGTAGCGGAGCACATCGTAGGTGAGGTTGCGCACCGTGATTCCTAGACTCTCGGACTTAAACCGTGCTGCCGACTCATAATGTGTCGGCCCCGGAACCACCTCGAACTCTTGGGTAAGCAGTTTGCCTTCCTCGACAAAGTCGGCCGTGAAACGGGTTCCGAAGCCCAGATCGGTCAGGGCCCGCGTCACTGGTGTCTCGACCGGCGGCCACGGAGTAAAAATCCGCTCGAAGAATTGATCGCGAATCTCATCCAAGCGTTCCCACGGAAAGCCCTGGGCGCGCGCGAAGTCTTCCTCAAGTTGGATTTCGATGGGCACGGGCTGCGAGGCGGCCCGCAGGCGCAGCATCACCATGCCCGCCTTGATGCCCGCCTTGGCCGCGGGTGAATCGGGATGGATGTAGGTGATGAGCCCGCCGGTCTGGCCGTCGCGCGTCTGGTCGGACACCTGATTGGCGCGGGCTAGTTCGCGGGTCAGCGGCTGCAGTTCGACCCCGAGCCAGGCCAATCGGTTTTCGTCGGCCTCCGACACCGGAACATTGGCCGGATCGGCCGTCTCAGGCAGGCGACGAACGGCCTCCGCCAATTGGCGCGCAGTCGTCAACTGACGGCGACCGGCGAAGGGATCGCGAACACCGCCCAATAGTTCCCGACGGGTGACTGGCAGGGCGTGGAGAGCGCGATCCATCGTAAAGAGAAAGGTGTCCTTCACCTCCGGGTCGGGCAGCTCAGGATAGGCCTCCATTCGGGCACCCACCCGGACACCGGCGATCCGGGACTCGTGGAAATAGGACGAGCGTGTTTCGCCCCGCAAATCTACCTCAGCCCGCAACATCAGTTGCCCCATGAGGTCGGCCGGATGCGTCGTATCGATACGCAACGCATCGCCGAGAGGTTGTTCAGGTTCCATCACCAGGACCCCAAAATCTCGGAGAGAGGCGATGAACTTGGCGGTGACGGGCGGCTTGCCGTCCCTCTGGATGGAGGCGCGCTCCAATCGAGCGGTCAACCCACTCTTGAGCGCCGCCAACACCGCCACGCGACCTCCGGGCAAGAGTACGCCCAACTCATTGCGTTCGGTGGCCGATTCGTCGGATTCCTCGTCGCCGCGATTGCGTGCACGCATTGGGTTCTGGCCCGGGGTCACCTTAGGACTGCGGAAACTCAGGCGGACGCGCACCAAAGCCTGAGCGGTTAAACTCTCCAACTCCTTCAACTGGGAGGCAAAGTCGGCGGCCTCTATCCTCTTCCAGGCCATGGGATTGCCGCGCCACCGGTTGTCGGCATCGAGCCGATGGTTCATCACAAGTCCCAACGGCCGCCCCTGGGCGCTTAGTGCCACTCCTTGATGCTCCAAGACCCGAAGAGCCTTTCCGGACTCCGTCTCGAGGTATTGGCCACCCCACGGCAGCGCCACGCGGACCATTTGTCCGTCTTGGCGGTAATAGCTAACCAAGGCGGCCGGAGCCTCGGTGCCCTTGACCGGAAATTCGATGGGCTTAGTGCCGGCGATCGGTTGATCGAGGGTCAGAACAAAGGCCCATTGATCCACGCCGTAAGCCGTAATGCGGGCGGTGGATCGGTGGGCCCCTTGCCGGACCACGATGGTCTTGATGAATCGCGGATGCACACAGGGATCCATCGCCACCACGGTCGTGGGGCCCACCAGGAAACCGGTGGTTTCCAGAGGGCGCTCGTCAGCGACCAAGTCGGCCAAGCTATTGGCCCGCGGCCCGGTGGAACGCGGATCCTGATCGAGAATCCCATGCGGGGCGTCGCCCCGGTCAAATTGCAGAGTAAACTCTACCTGCATCAAACCCGGCGAAACCGCGGCGATCCATCGAGCGGGATCTTTGCTCGAAGGGGCCGCCGCCAGAGGCAGGGCTAACGCCAGTAGGAGCAACAGGAGGCGTGTCATGTGGCGTGAAATTAAGCCACATTTCCCCAACCTCCAACGTCCAACTTTGCATCTCGCACGGACCGCCCCGAGCACGCACCAACGAGCACTCCGCAAAGGCCCGCGCTACCAGTTCAACGCCTGCAAGCGACGGGAAACCTCTTCAGCATTAGCTCGACTATTGAATCCGCTCACACGGAACCACCCTTCGCCATTACTGCCGAAGCCACTTCCTGGGGTAATCACCACATTGGACTCATTGAGGATGCGGTCGAAGGCCTGCCAACTGGTGTGCCCCTTGGGCGCATCGACCCAGATATACGGCGCATTGACGCCACCAAACACGCGATGACCGGCCGCCTTGGCGCCCGCCACGAGGATCTTGGCATTGCCCATGTAATGTTCGACCAAGGCGGCCACCTGGGCCTTGCCTTCCGGCGAATACAAGGCTTCGGCCGCACGCTGTACCAAGTACGACACCCCGTTGAACTTGGTGGTCATGCGCCGAGACCACAACGGGTGCAAGGGCTTGAACTCGCCCGAGGCCGTGGAGGCTAGGAGTGTCTTGGGCACCACCGTGAACGCGCACCGGACCCCAGTAAAACCGCCATTCTTTGAAAAACTGCGAAACTCGATGGCACACTCGCGGGCCCCTGGGATCTCGTAAATAGAATGCGGGATTGTCGGATCGCTAATGTAGGCCTCATAGGCCGCGTCGAACAAAATGATCGATCGGTTGGCCAGCGCGTACTTCACCCAAGCCTCAAGTTGGGCCCGCGAGGCCGTGGCCCCGGTGGGGTTGTTCGGCGAGCACAAGTAAATGACGTCCACGTGCTCCTTGGGCGGCTCCGGAATGAAGCCGTTCTGGGCGGTGCACGGCAAGTAGGTGATCCCCGCATAGGCGCCCGATGCATCGGCCTCACCGGTGTGGCCCACCATGACATTGGTGTCCACATAGACCGGGTACACCGGATCGGTGATGGCCAGACGATTGGAAGACCCCATGATGTCGAGGATCGCCCCGCAATCGCACTTCGAACCGTCGCTCACAAAGATCTCATCGTCGGCCACGTCGAGGCCGTGGGCCCGGAAATCATTCTCGGCAATGGCCGCCCGCAGCCACTCATAGCCCTGCTCGGGGCCATAGCCCTTGAAGGTGCTCCGCACGGCCATCTCATCCACCGCCTTGTGCAAAGCGGCGACCACAGCTCCCGGGAGGGGTTCGGTCACATCGCCGATGCCGCACCGGATCAACCGGGCAGCCGCTTCAGGGTTGGCGTCATTGAACGCCTTAACCCGCCGTCCGATTTCCGGAAACAGATAACCCGCCTTGAGCTTGAAATAATTGTCGTTGAGTGATGCCATGGTGATGAGCCGAGTCGCGCCCGGGACGATTCCGACACTAGAGAATGCCCGCGGCCGGGTGCAAGGATTCGGCTGCGGGAGGCTCGCCGTGCGAGGCCGCGATAAATCTCAACGGATCGAGACGGATCTGACGCACGAGGACCCGCAACTGGAGGGTGTTGGTCGCCAGGATCGAAGACCGAAAGGGGTTGGGAGGATGAGTAGGGTGATTCGGTCAGCTACAATCCGGCGATGGCCAGCCCTTGGATGATTCGCCGGGCGATTTCGTTCCGTCGTGATGGTGTGACGACACCTCGGCGTCGGCCCAACTTGTTTTTCTCAAGGGTAAATAAGAGATCGCAGCGGCAAAGAGTCTTGAGATCCAGACCATCGGCCTCATCCAGCAGAACCTCGTTCGCTCTTGGTTCGCGCTCGTTGGATGGACGCATGATACGACAACCCAAGACGACAACTTCAGGCTTCGAATCAATGCGCGGTTGGTTAGAGATCAGCACGCACGGGTGCTCGCCAAAAATGTCGGCGGTGTAGATTTCCCAAGCCTTCAATCGGCTACCTCAAAACGTTGAGCCGCCATGAGTTGACTGACTTCTCGCCGATCATCGTCATCCTGTTGATAGAGCGCTCGAGCCTGCCTCGGCGTCAGTGGGTTCACTGTCGTGATCCTTCGGAGGGGCTTCCCAAGGGCCTTGACGACCGTGGGCAGACCGAATGCGATGGCCTGCCTCATGAGTTCGGCACGGGAGAGGCCAGACGCTTTCGCAGCCTTCGCCACCTCCCGGGCGAGCACCGCATCCAATGGCAGAGGGTAGACGGACGTCTTCATATAGGAAACCTATAACCAAGGACCGGACTGTCAATCTCTACGGGTTGATGCAACTGGGTGGGAGCAGGAGTGCTCTGAGGCATTATTTAGCACCTCCAGACCTCCTCTGCCGCCCGGTGGGCAGCAACAGAAGCCTTTTCGGTGCCGATGGCCGCGTCTCAGTTGAGATAGGACACAGCCCCCCGCCCTGCACCGACGTCACCGCCACTCGGTGCCGCTGGGGAACTCATAGCGAGCGAGGGTCTCGGCATGCATCTCGGTGCTGTAGCCCGCTTTCTCTGGGGCCAAGTAGCGACCAGAGCGGATGCGGCAGGGATCGGTGAAGTGCTCGTGCAAGTGATCGACAAACTCGCACACCCGTCCGTCCCAGCTGCCACTGACCGAGGTGAAATCGATCATGCTCATGTGCTGGACGAACTCGCACAACCCGACGCCACCGGCGTGGGGGCACACCGGCACACCGAACTTCGCCGCCAGGAGCAGCACCGCGAGGTTCTCATTCACGCCCCCCAGGCGGCAGGAGTCGATTTGGCAGAACGAGATAGCCCGAGCCTGCAGCAACTGCTTGAAGAGGATCCGGTTCATGCCGTGCTCGCCCGTGGCCACGCCAATGCCCAGCGGCTCCATGGCCCGCGCAATGGCGGCATGGCCGAGCACGTCGTCGGGCGACGTCGGTTCCTCGATCCACCACGGTTTGAACGCGGCCAGCGACTGCATCCACTCGATGGCCTGCGGCACATCCCAGACCTGGTTGGCATCGACCATTAGCTTGCGATCCCAGCCGATTTCCTCACGGATGATGCTCAGGCGGCGAATGTCGTCCTGCAAATCGCGACCCACCTTCACCTTAATGTGGTTCCACCCCTCAGCCACCGCCTCGCGGCACAGACGGCGAATCTTGTCGTCCGGGTAACCCAGCCATCCGGCGCTGGTGGTGTAAGCGGGGTAACCCTCGCGCTCGAGCCGGGCGATACGCTCGGCCTTGCCTGATTCGGCACGGCGCAGCAAGTCCAACGCCTCAGTCGGCGTAATGGCATCAGTCAGGTAGCGGAAATCCACGCAGGCCACGAACTCTTCGGGCGTGAACCCGCTCACCAGCTTCCAAACCGGCATTCCGGCATGGCGGGCGTACAAGTCCCACAGGGCGTTGACAATGGCGGCCAGCGCCAAGTGGATGGCCCCCTTGTCGGGCCCGATCCAGCGCAGTTGCGAGTCGCCATTGAGTCGCCGCCACACCGCGCCCGGAGCCGCGCGAAACTCTTCCAGCGTGAGACCCACCACGAGGTGTTCATGGGCCATGACCGCGGCGCAAACCACGTCGTTACCGCGGCCGATGGTGAAGGTAGATCCGTAACCCTTCCACTCGGTGTCCGTGTGCAAGATCACGTAAGCCGAGGAATAATCTGGATCCGGATTCATCGCATCCGAACCGTCCAAGCCTTTGGACGTCGGAAAGCGAATATCGCGAACTTCAAGTCGGGTAATGCGCATGAGAGGCGGGAATATGGCGCGATGCCTCACCGCCGCCAAGGACCCAGACGGGGACGGCCGCTGGACGCCCGCTGGCTGCGTCACCCTTCTTGCGAGGCTAAACCATCGGCCTAGTACCAATAGACCGTGTTACCGCCAGGACCCCCGACCGCACGGCCCTTGATTTGCGACTTCGGTCGAACGATCACGCTACCATCGGCCTGACCGACCGGCTGATCCGGGGTCAGCGAGAATTCCAGGAAGAGCCGACTCACCTTGGGGGCATT
>JBDKKQ010000482.1:0-6073 GCA_039796015.1 Verrucomicrobiota bacterium | reverse complement strand
CATTTGCTCCCTCTGGAGCGAGAGGGCTCTCCGGACTCCTCCAAGGCATCCTCGGATCCCGCCGATGAGCGATCGGCTCATTCCGGAGGGCGAGGGCGCAACCAGCAGCCAGCTCAAGACTTAGCCCCTGAGATGGGTGGCGAGGCAGGGCAGAAGGCTCGATCCCATCAGGCTCGTTCGGCCCAACCCGCCGCCCTCAAGCCTGCTGCCATCAAGCCCGCTCACCGTCCTCTTTTGGAATCCTGGGCCTGAATTTATGAATCTCGATACTTCCAACCGAACCCTCGCCAACTCCTACGAGTCACCTGGTGTCACCGGGTCCACTGCGTTGACCGATCCTTCTGGAGCGCAGATCACCGGTCGTAAGCCCAACCGCACTTTGGGCCAGGATGATTTTTTCAAGCTGATCGCTGCCCAGTTCTCCTACCAGGACCCGCTTAATCCCCAAAAGGACACTGATTTTATCGCTCAGATGGCTCAGTTCAACACGCTGGACCAAACCCGATTAATGCAGGCGGACATCGCCGGTCTGCGCACTCAGTTCAAGGGCTCCCAAGCCAATCAATTCCTAGGGCAATGGGTGTCCCTCCAAGACCCTGCCACCCAGAGGACCGTCGAGGGATTGGTGACTGAGGTGCGATTCAATGGGGGAAATCCGCAGCTCGTCGTTGGCGATGTGCCGTACGACCTGTCCCGAGTGAACATTGTTCGGGCTCCGGAAAGGCCCGATTTGAAGCCTGCAGGATCGGATGCGCCCCCCAAGGCCGACACGTTCCCATCCCTGCCGCTCAGCGGTGCCGAACTCAAACTCCTTCCAAAAAAACTGGGTCAAATCCTTGGCTCGATCGCTCAATAAACGTTCTAAACCTCAGATAAACCTATGCTCAGATCCCTCAATAGCGGCATTAGTGGCCTTCGTTTCCAGCAGGACAAGCTGGATGTCATTGGTAACAACATTGCCAACGTCAACACCGTCGGTTTTCGTGCCGGTCGCGCCCAAGGCGTCGATGTGTTCAGTCAGAGACTCTCGGAGTTCTCCACCAATTCCAGTGCCTCCCAGATCGGTAGTGGTGTCTCCCTAGCGAGTGTCTCCAGCAGTTTCGGCCAGGGTAACATCGATTCGACCGGGCAACCCTACGACATGGCCATCGACGGGAGCGGGTTCTTCCTCGTTCGGGACACCTCCAACAATGCGACCTATGCGACTCGGGCTGGCGATTTTCGTGCCGATGCCAATGGGTTTCTGACCACGTCTGAAGGGATGCGTGTTCAGGGAGAGATTCCTGGGTCACCCGGGGTTTCTAGCGACATCAAAATCACCCTCAACCCGACCGCTCCTGCGCTTCCGGCCGACACCGAAGCGGTCTCGTGGCGCATTGAGTCGAACGGTGATGTAAATCTAACATTGCGAAGCACTTTGGTGCCACCCCCTGCCACCCCCCCAGATCCCCTCAAGATTGCTCAGATCCAAGTCCAAACATTCCGGGACATAAATGGCCTCAGCAAGGTGGGGAACAACCGTTTTGGCAACCTAGCAGCCGCGGGTCCCGTGGGCCTCGGCACCGCAGGACAGGCCGGGCGGGGGCAAGTCCGCTGGCAATCCTTGGAGCAGGCTAATGTCGATCTGGCCACCCAGTTCACAGATTTGATGGTCACCCAGCGCGGCTATCAGGCCAACGCGAAGATCATCACCACCTCGGATGAAATTCTTCAGGAGCTAATCAACCTGAAGCGTTGATGCCCTGACTCAACCTATTTTCCTCGCCATGGCCGCACCCGCCTCAGACAAAAACGACGGTTCAAAATCCGAATCGTCCGGTGGCATCAAGGCGATGCTCCCGTTAATTCTCAACATCGTGCTACTGCCCGTGATGGCCTTCGCGATGACCCAGTATGTGCTTCTGCCACGGTTAAATTCCGCCGCTGCCGCCACCGCACCTGTCGAAGGTGGTCACGATAATAATTCTGCAACTGCTGGGGATTCCTCCCATGGAGATAAGCATGCAGACCCAGCCAGCCATTCGCCGGATTCAGGCAAGGGGGGGCAATCATCGGACGCCGGAGGGCATGGGGGTGGCTCGGACAAGACCGAGATGCTGGATCCAGTCACTGTCAATGTTGCCGGCACGATGGGTTCCCGGCTGGTAATGGCCAAAATCGGCCTTCGTGGCACAAATCCCAAACTGAAGGATATCGTGGCGGACCGAAGTGCTGATCTTCGCGATGCAGCCTCCTCGTTGCTCTGCACCAAGACCCTTATGGACATCGAGCGCCAGGGATTCCGAATCACCATCAAGGCCGAGTTTAAGAATGCGTTTCTGAGAGTTCTGGGTCCTGGGGTTTTCACGGAGGTCGTGGTGCCTGATTTGGCTGTTCAGTAATTTTTCACCAAGAACCTTATGGCGGACCAGGCTGGATCCATGGGAGATGTGCTCTCCCAATCAGAGGTGGAGCGTCTGCTCCAACAGGTTCAGGAGGAGGAAACCAATACCGTCGTCCTCCAATCGAACGGACGGAGGAGCAATCAGAGCCGTGATTCCATATCGGCCTACGACTTTCGTACGCCGGTCTTCCTCTCGCCCATTGAGCTACGAAAGCTTCGGATTCATCACGAAGAGTTTATCCAGTCGCTGGCCGCGCGTTTGTCGATTTACTTGCGTGTGGAGTTCAATCTCCAGATGTCCCAGCTGCACACCATCTCCTTCCGGCAATGGTGTGAAAGCCTCGATAGCCCGACACACCTATCCCTCTTCCGGGTGGAACCCTTGCGAGGAATTTGCATCCTAGATATTCCGCCGCGCCTGGGTTTGACCATTGTAGATCGTCTCTTGGGCGGTCCAGGGCACTCGGTGACTAGCAATCGGGAGCTCTCCGAACTGGAGGTGACGCTTCTCGACCAGGTGGTGCTGCTGATGCTCACCGAATGGTGCACCCACTGGGCCAAGTACCGGGACTTGCGACCAGCACTCTTTGGGCACGAGAGCAACGGGCTTTTTCTTCAGGCCGTCGATGCCGATGCGATCATGCTCGTGCTGTCCATCGAGGCGGCAGTCAATGATTGCACGGAGACCATGCAGATCGCGTTTCCCTACTGGACCATCGAGCCCATCGTCCATTTATTGAGTTCCCGGCTGAAACCTGGCCCCGAAGATCTTCCGGACGTGCCTTCAGAGCAGAGTGGGGCCTGGAATTCCCACTATGACAACGCCCCGATGCAAGTCTCCGCTGAGTCCAATGGATTGAAACTCCGGGCCAAGGATGTCGTTGGACTCAGGGTGGGCGATATCGTGCCACTGCCGCCGGAATTTGCCGAACGCGTGCAGGTCAAGCTGGCTTCAGAAAAGCGGTATTATGGTCGTCTCGGAACCGTGGACGGCCGCTGGGCCGTCGAAATCGACCAAATTTCCATCGGATCCAATCCCTGATCTCTTTCTTTCATGAGCCAAACCACCGACCTTTCAATACTGCTGGACGTTCCCGTTGAGGTGAGCGTGCAGCTAGGATCCTGCCAACTGCCGATGCGTGAGGTTCTGAACCTCACCACCGGATCGATCGTTCAGCTCGACAAGGTGGCCGATGCCCCCGTGGATTTGCACGTAAACACCAAGTTGGTGGCCCGAGGTGAGGTGGTTGTGGTTGAGAATCGCTTCGGTATTAAAATCACCGAATTACTCACCTCGCTTTAAGGCTGGGGTTTGATGTTTTTTCCGGGTCTCAGTCGGGTGTCCGGCCATCCTTGGTGGATTGATTTCTCTGACGAAGGGGGCAACCTAAGTTTCATGTTCGGCACCCCATTCTGCCCCATCGGCAGTCCTCTTCGAAGGTTGGCGATTTCTTTGAGTCTGTTGTTCCTGACCTGCTTGGCATCTGCGGCCGAGAATCCGCCGTCGGTGCCTCGGTTCTCCATGAGCTACGTGGACCAATCGGTGGATCCGAAACTCAACTTCTATCAGTTCGCCACCGGTGCCTGGCGCAAGAACAACCCGGTGCCCTCCGACAAATCCCGATGGGCCGGATTCGATGAACTTCAAGAGCGGAACTGGTGGCTGATCCGAGGCATTCTGATGTCCGCAGCCGCCAAAACAAATGAACCCTCCGGTTCTCCCCTGCGGCAGGTGGGTGATTTCTTCACGGCGGCCATGGAAACCAACCGTATTGAGCAGCTGGGTTTTGCTCCATTGGATCCTGAATGGGAGCGCCTGAAGGCGGTCCAGAATCCCGAGTCGGCCATGGCTCTTTTGGCAGATTGGCATTTGCGGGGGATTGGCGCTGGTTTTGGTATGGGGGTTCAGCCTGACGCCAAGAACAGTTCGGTTTATGCCCTTCACCTGATGCAGGGAGGCCTGGGGCTTCCCGACCGGGACTATTATTTGGCCGAGGGGTTTGCTCAGCAGCGGGAGCAGTACCGTCAACACATCACCGCTCAACTGCGGCTTTTGGGCGATAGTCAGTCCGAAGCCCAAGCGTCGGCGGAGGCCGTTCTGAGTCTGGAGACCCGTCTGGCCAAAGTCTGCCGAACACGCACCGAGCTGCGCGATCGGGAGAAGAATTACCACAAGCTTACGCGTGCGGAACTCGATCAGTTGACGCCTCGGTTGCCGTGGGGCTCCTATTTTCAGGCAGCAGGCATCGCTGCGCCCGATACGCTCATCGTGGGTCAACCGGAGTTCTTTCGAGAACTGGACCGGATGGTCACCGAGGTCGAGGAACGTCATTGGTTGGCCTATCTCCGTTGGCATTTGTTGAGCAGTTTGGCCGAGCACCTGCATTCGGCGCCCGCCGACGGAGCGTTTGGATTCTACGGAACCGTTTTACGGGGGCAGCCGCAACCGGAGCCCCGCTGGCAACGTGCCGCCAAGGTGATCGATGGTGCAGTCGGTGAGGCATTGGGTCGGCTCTACGTCGAACAGTATTTTCCGCCGGCGGCGGCGGCTCGGATGTCGGAGATGATCGCCAACCTCCGGGTCGTCTTTCGAGATCGACTCTCCAAGCTGGAATGGATGGGAGAAAGCACCCGCCGTCAGGCTCTTCAGAAATTTGATCGTTTCACCGAAAAAGTGGGGCATCCCAAGAGTTTTCGCGATTACTCCGGCTTGGTGATTCGTCGGGATGACCACCTGGGAAATGTGCTCCGCGCCAACGCCTTCGAATCCGCTCGGGAATTGGCGCGCATCGGAAAGACGGTCGATCGCGCTGAATGGCACATGACTCCGCAGACGGTCAATGCGTACTTCAGCCCGCCGCTCAACGAGATTGTGTTCCCGGCCGGCATTCTTCAGCCGCCTTTTTTCGACCTCGAGATGGATGATGCTGTGAATTACGGAGCCATCGGAGTGGTGATCGGCCATGAGATCACCCATGGGTACGACGATCAGGGGCGCAAGTACGATGCCGAGGGCAACCTGCGGGATTGGTGGACCGAGGCCGACGGAAAGGAATTTGATCGTCGTGCCGCCAAGGTCATTGATCAGTATTCCTCCTACGAGGCGCTACCGGGCAAGCGGGTCAACGGCCGACTCACTTTGGGCGAGAACATTGCCGACCTAGGGGGAACAAGTATCGCTTTTGAGGCCCTTCAGCGGGCCTTGACCAAGGATCCGAGTCATCGCCGGAACATCGACGGTCTGACCCCCGAACAACGGTTCTTCTTAAGTTTGTCGCAGCTGTGGCGGGTCAACTGGCGCGAGGCTGAACTCCAGCGCCGCCTAGTGGTGGACCCGCATTCTCCCGGCCAGTTTCGTGGAATCGGGCCTCATGTGAACCTGTCGGAATTCTACCAGGCCTGGGGCATCACCGAGACCTCGCCCCTTTGGCGAAAGCCTGAAGATCGAGCCCAGATTTGGTGACCGATTGGGCGTCTTTGAGCCGTCGCGGGCATACCGCTTCGACGGCCCGGGGGATTGACTGAGGCTTCTGCATCCGAAGCCCAGTTCCCGAGCTTACCAGGGTAGACTGAATGTCTTGACGTAGCTGTAGCCTTTGATGGCTTCGATCACGCCCTCTTTGATGCCCAACCCGCTGTCCTTGATCCCGCCGAAGGGCGAGCTCTCGACTCGAAAGCCGGGCACTTCGT
>JBDKKQ010000481.1:0-4178 GCA_039796015.1 Verrucomicrobiota bacterium | reverse complement strand
TGCCGTCCGTCCCCGCACCACGGGGGAAATTATCCGTCGCGTCGCAGGCTACCTGCGGCCTTACCCGCTGCTGGCCTCAGGAACCATCGTCTGCGCCCTGTTGGGCCAACTGGCGACCTTCGCCTATCCTAAGCTGACCCGCTTCGTGATGGACGACGTGATCGGATCCGGGCGGAAAGAGCAGTTGGGTGGTGCCATCCTCGGACTCCTCGCGGCCTTCGCCCTGAGAGATGCCTTCAACTCCCTGCGAATCCGGCTCAACAACCGCTTCGAGCAGAACGTCATCTTCGACATTCGCTGCCAGGTCTATGGCCGGCTGCAACAACTCGCCCCCAGCTGGTTCGACCACCGAGCCACCGGCGACCTGATGACCCGAGTCATCGAGGATGTCGGGGCCATGGAACGATTGCTCATCGATGGCACCGAACAGGGCGTTGTGGCGGTGTTGGGTGTGCTGGGCGTGGCAACACTCCTCTTCCTCAACGATCCTGCTCTGGCCGCTGTCGCCCTCATCCCCGTGCCGCTGCTGGTGGCCGGCGGTGTCTGGTACACTCGAACGGCCGCCTCCCGCTACCGGGCCCGCAGTCAGGCCAGCAGCGCCATGAACGCTCTCTTGATGGACAACCTCCAAGGGATCCGGCAAATCAAACTCTTTGGCCGTGAGGCCCACGAAGACTCCCGCTTCGCTCAGCGGGCCGACGCCTTGCGAACGGGCACCTTGACGGTGATGAAGGCCTGGGCGGGCTACAACCCGGCCATGCAGTTCGCCTCCGCTCTGGGCACAGTGCTGGTGTTGTGGCTGGGCGGACGCAAAGTCATTGCGGGAGCCATGACCCCCGGCGCACTCGTAGAATTCCTACTCTTTCTCGGAATGTTCTACGCCCCGCTGAATGTCCTGCACCAATTGAACCAGATGTCCCAATCAGCCCGGGCCGCAGGTGAGCGGGTCTTCGACATCTTGGACGCCCCGGCGGAGGCCACCACGGCCACTTCCAATCCAACCCGCTCCAACCCAAACCCCTCCAATCCAACCAGCGCGTCCACGACCCGGCTCCGGGGAGAGGTCTCTTTTGAAGGTGTTTCGGCCGCCTACGAAGGACGGCCGGATGCGCTGAACGACATCGATCTGCAAGTGCACGCCGGCCAGACTATCGCATTGGTCGGCCCTACCGGGGCGGGCAAATCCACTTTAGTAAACCTGCTACCCCGCTTCTACCCGATTGCCGGAGGACGGATTACGGTCGATGGCCAACCCTTGGAATCCATCCCGTTGGGCTTCCTACGCTCCCAGATCGCCGTCGTCAGCCAAGAACCCTTCCTCTTCAATGGCACGATCCGCGAAAACATTCTCTACGGTCGCCTGGACGCCACCGAATCGGAACTCATCACGGCCGCCGAGACGGCCAACGCCGCGGAGTTCATTCGACGCCTTCCCGACGGGTTTGATACTCGGGTCGGTGAGCGGGGCATCCGCCTAAGCGTGGGCGAGAAGCAGCGCATTAGCATCGCACGGGCTCTCCTTAAGGATGCCCCTATTCTAATTCTCGACGAGGCCACGGCCAGCGTCGACACCGCCACGGAGCGCCTAATCCAAGAGGCGCTCAAGCGATTGATGAGCAACCGCACCAGCTTTGTCATCGCCCACCGACTGGGCACGATCCGCGATGCGGATCTCATCGCGGTGCTGAAAGACGGCCGCATCGTGGAACGCGGCACTCACTCGGAGCTTCTGGCAATCGACGGACTCTACACCCGCTTGCACCGGGCCCAGGAGGCTTCTGCCGCCATTCTCTGATCATCGGCTTCTCCCAAAACACCCATGGAAACCTTGATCGCCCAACTCGACCGCCACCTCCGCAAAAGCCCCGTGCTCGGCCGCGACGTTTACATCGCCAAGACCGCCGTGGTGGTGGGCGATGTCACTCTGGGCGACGAATCCAGCGTTTGGTACGGGGCCGTACTCCGCGGGGACATCAACCGCATTGAAATCGGACGCGGCACCAATGTTCAGGACAATGCCGTTTTACATTTGTCCGACGATCATCCGTGCATCCTCGGCGATCATGTCACCGTCGGCCACTCCGCCAATGTCCATGCCTGCACCATTGGGGACCGCTGCCTCATTGGCATGGGAGCCACGGTCTTGGACGGATCGGTCATCGGAGAAGAGTGCCTCATCGGGGCCAACGCGCTGATCACCCCCGGTTCCCGAATCCCAGCCGGTTCGATGGTGCTGGGATCTCCAGCTAAGGTCGTCCGCCCGCTCACCTCGGAGGAACGTGCCGGCCTAAAACACTGGGCCGATAAGTACGTGACCAACGGCGCCTACTGCCTCCGCCACGGCCTGCACGTGGGCCAACCGCTCTGAACACGAGGGGTCCCACCCAGCGTTCAGCCCGCGTTTTCTAGGGGTAAGGCGCTGATCTCCAGCATCCGCTCGATGGGCTTGCGGGCGCGCTCGATGATGTCGGGCGGCAAGATGACTTGGGGCTCCAAGGTAGTCATGCAATCCCGGAGTTTCTCGAGGGTGTTCATTTTCATGAAATGACACTCGTTGCAGGCACAACGCTCCGTCGGTGCCGGGATGAAATGCTTGTCGGGGCACTCCTTTTGCAGGCGGTGCAACATGCCCGCCTCGGTGGCGATGATGATGTCCTTGGCCGAGGTCTTCCGGCACCAGGTGATCATCTTCTCGGTGGAGCAGACTTCGTCGGCCAGCATCCGCACCGATCGGGTGCACTCGGGGTGGGCCACAACCGGAGCCCCGGGGAACTGCTGGCGGATCCGGGTGATGGCCTGGTGGGTCCACTCGACATGAACGTAGCAGTTGCCCTTCCACAGGGTCATCGGTCGCCCCGTTTGTTCGATGACCCAAGCCCCCAAGTTTTCATCCGGAACGAACAACAACGGCCGATCCTTCGGCGCGTGCTCGACAATTTTAACCGCATTGCCGCTGGTCACGATGCAGTCACTCAAGGCCTTCACCTCGGCCGAACAGTTGATGTAGGCGATGGTGTAGAAATCGGGATTCGTCGCCTGGAGTTCCCGCAGTTTTGCAGCCGGGCAACTCTCTTCGAGGGAGCAACCGGCATCGCGATCCGGCAGGATCACTCGCTTGGTAGGGTTCAGGATCTTGGCGGTCTCCGCCATAAAGTGCACCCCACAGAAGACGATGACATCGGCTGAAGTCTTGGCTGCCTGCTGAGACAGACCCAGCGAATCGCCTACGAAGTCGGCCACATCCTGAATTTCCGGCACCTGGTAGTTGTGGGCCAGAATCACGGCGTTATGCCGACGCTTCAGTTCCAAGATCTCCCGGGAAAGGGCATCGAACTGCGCCGGAGGCATCGGTTTGCGGACAGAAGCGATCAGCGGATCGGACGCGTGAACCATAGAGCGAGGCTAAGCCGCAGAAGCCTCGGTGCCAAGGGTTGGGTCGCTCTGTCCGAGCTAAGCTCCATTCGCTGAGCCCACAACTGAGCCAGGCTCCGAACTACCACCAGCAGCCTGGCTCTGGCCCAAGCGGCCCGGTCGTCCGAGCAGAGTGAGCCTGTCCCTAGAGACTTTGTTTAAAACTGCAGGCATGGCTCCGGCTGGAAGATTGACTCGGGCCGGTGAAGTGCGCGGACTCTAGCGCAGCAAGCATGAATCCAGTGATCCCAAGGGCATCGTCCCCGACTCCAAATCCCGATCGCCCACCGCGATGGGGACTGTACGGAGGATCGTTCGATCCGCTGCACTGTGGCCATCTGCTGGTCGCTCAAGCGGCTCTGGAGGAACTGGCGCTGGACCGGTTGTTCTTCATTCCTGCCGCACAGTCGCCTTTCAAGCCGGGTTCCCGACCTGCTCCAGACGCAGCCCGATTGCGAATGCTCCGTCGATCACTGGCCGGCCAATCCCGCGCCGAGGTCCATGATGATGAACTAAGCCGAGGCGGCGTGAGCTACTCGATCGATACGGTGAACACGTTCACTGCGCGACATCCGGAAGCTGAGCTCTTCTGGCTCATCGGGGCTGATCATGTGCCCACCTTGCCCCAATGGCGTGAGGCCGAGGCGTTGGCCAAGGCTGTGACCTTCGTGGTCATTCCAAGACCCGGCCAACCTCAGGCTTCCCTGCCCTCGCCCTGGCGACTGCGTCACCTGCGTGGGTGGCCGCTCGGCATTTCCTCGTCGGAG
>JBDKKQ010000480.1:0-10925 GCA_039796015.1 Verrucomicrobiota bacterium | reverse complement strand
CTGGCAAGTCCTCGCTATGGGGAGCGGTGGGGGCGTCATTGGCTGGATGTTGTTCGATTTGCCCAGAGCAATGGCTATGAGCGGGATGGTGAAAAGCGGGAGGCCTGGCGCTACCGCGATTACGTCATCCGGGCCTTTAACCAAGACAAGCCCTACGACCGCTTCATCCGAGAACAAATCGCCGGTGATGAATGGGCGCCCGCCTTAGTGACTGAAACCGGTGGAGCGGGAGACGCCTGGAAAGACGCAGTGGTCGCCACCGGATTCCTGCGTCTGGGTGTCCATGACGACGAGCCGGATGACAAGATCCAGGCCGAGTTCGATGAACTGGATGACATTGTTGGGACCACCGGAGCCGCGTTCCTCGGGATGACCGTCGCGTGCGCCCGATGCCACGACCACAAATTTGACCCCATTCCCCAGCGCGATTACTACGCGATGCTGGCCATCTTCCGCCCGCTTCATGTCGGAGTGAGCGGGGGACCTGGCCTAGAATCGCCGTTGTTCGCCCCATTGGCCGCCCCGGCTCAAATTGCCGATTGGAAGGCCTCCCAAGAACGTCAGCGCCGCGACTTGGAGACCCAACGAGCGGCTTCGACCGACGAGGCGGCCCGCAAGGTTCTCAGCCGACGCCTCGAGGCGCTCTCGAAGACCGAACCTCCCTTCGAATGGGCTCTGGCGGCCCGTGAACAGGCCGGACCGGCGACGCCCGTGCAAGTGCTGGCCCGCGGCAACCCCCGGTCTCCGGGAGCGGAGGTGTCGCCTGGGTTTTTGAGGGCGGCGGGTGGAGGGGATGCTCCGGTCGGGAAGGCGGGATTGCCCACGGCCAACCGCCGTCAGGCCTTGGCTGACTGGATCGCCAGCCCTGCCAACCCGCTGACGGCCCGGGTTCTGGTGAACCGGATTTGGCACCACCACTTCGGTCGGGGGTTGGTCCGAACCACGACGGACTTCGGGCGCGTGGGAAGCCTTCCGACCCACCCAGAGTTGCTGGATTGGTTGGCGGTCGAGTTCGTCCGTCAGGGATGGTCTCTCAAGGCGCTTCACCGCCTCATCCTGACCTCGGCCACCTGGATGCAATCGTCGCGGATTCCGAATCCGGCCGCGTTCGAGGTCGATCCGGCCAATGAACTGCTTTGGCGCCAGAACTTACGACGCCTCGACGCCGAGGCCCTCCGAGACACGCTGCTTTCAGTCTCCGGCTCGTTGAATCTGGAGACGGGTGGGAGGGGATTTTTTCCGGCGCTCAGTGGCGAGGTGTTGGCAGGCGGCTCACGGCCGGGCACCGACTGGCAAGTGTCCGGCCCGGGCGAGCGAGCCCGACGCAGTGTCTATGCTTACATTCGGCGCACCTCCATGGTGCCTATGTTCGAGGCTTTTGATTACAGCAACGCCACCTCGCCGTTGTCCGAACGCCCCACTACCACGGTAGCCCCGCAGGCCCTGATGCTCTTGAATGACGCCTTCGTTCAGGAGCAGGCCGGCGAGCTGGCCCAGCGGGTGCGGAGGGTTGCCGGATCGGGCGCGAGCGATGGGTTGCTCTTGCAGCAGGCCTGGACTCGAGTCACAGGCCGAACGCCTCAGCCCGAGGAAGTGGCCCGGATGTCCGAGTTCCTGTCCCGTCAGACCACAGTGTGGGAGGGGCTGCGCCACCGCCTGTCGTTCCGGCCCGATGTGCCCGACACGTTGTCCGTGCCTTATTTCAACGCGCTTCCGGCCGAGCGCTTCCTGGTACCGCCCAGTTCCGGGTGGGAATCCTACAAGGGCCGCTGGCCCCGCGAGTACGAGGGCAACAAGGCTCTGGAGCCCGGGCGGGGGCCTTTCGCGCTTTGGCGCGGCACCACGATGAGCGATGGAGAATTGACCGTGGACCTTGTGCCTCAGGTGGGTTGTTCGCAGGTGAGCCTCCTGATGCGTTGCTCAGTGCCATCGGGCGAGGTCGCCGAGAGCGGGTTGGAATTGGTCTTCGAGCCACGGGAGGGCCGCCTCGTGGTGCGTCAACTGAGCGCCTCCGCGGCTGTCCCGATTGCCTCCTGCGGCGGTGTTTTCCTTCGGGGCGATCGATTGCCCGTCCGCATCCGCCTTGAAGGGGATCGTTTGGCAGTTTTTCTGGGCGACGAACCCGCACCGACATTGCAGGCCATGGCCCGATCGGGAGGGCCGGCTTCCGGACGTCTGGGTGTCCGCGCCTGGGGTTCGGGTGTCAGCCTGGATCAATTCCGTTGGACGCCTTTGGGCGGTGTGACCCGGCCGCTCTGGCCTGAACTCCCGCACGATTGGGCCCGTTACCGGGCTTTCGAGAGTGCCTGCCTCCTCCTGCTCAACCTCAACGAAGTGGCCTATGTCGACTGAGAACTCTTCTGGAATTCCTCCGCTGCCTGCCTCACTGAAGAATGCCTCCCGGCGCGATTTCTTGGCGCAGTTCGGTGCGGGTTTCACCAGCTTGGCATTGTCCGGAATGCTCGAGGCCGATGGTTTCTTTGCCCGGCCTGAAGTGGCTGCCAGCGCGTCAATGGATCCGATGCGCGTGAAACCGCCCCACCTTCCGACGAAGGCCAAGGCCTGCATCTTCCTCTTCATGTACGGAGGTCCCTCGCAAATGGACCTCTTCGACTACAAGCCGGAGCTGAACCGTCGCCACGGGCAAACCGCGTCGCTTGAACAGCGTCGCCGCGACGTGAAGCCCGGAACCTTGCTCGGTTCCAAGCGGACCTTTCGTCAGTGCGGCCAGTCTGGGTTATGGTGCAGCGACGTGTTGCCGCATCTCTCGGCTCACATGGACAAGTTGGCCGTCATTAAGTCGCTGTATGCCGACTCCTTCGCCCACGGCTCGGCCATGATCCAGATGAACAGTGGTCGGGTCTTGCAAGGATGGCCGTCGATGGGTTCCTGGATGTCCTATGGTCTGGGCTCAGCCAACGCCAACTTGCCGGGCTACGTGGTCATGCTCGATCCGCGCGGCGGACCCATTAGTGGTTCGGCCAATTGGTCCAGCGGATTCATGCCGGCCGCTTATCAGGGGACGGTGTTTCGAGCCTCAGGCAATTCGATCCTGAACTTGGATCCGGCCGATGGTTCGCCCTCCGTGGTCCAGCGCGACACCATTTCTACGCTCAATGAGCTCAACGCCGGACATCTGGCCTCGCGTCCCGGCTTTAGCGAATTGCAGGCCCGAATCGCGAGCTACGAACTGGCCTTCCAACTCCAGCGCAGCGCCCCGGACGCCCTCGACCTGTCTCAGGAATCGACCGCCACTTTGGAGAGCTACGGCGTAAATCAGTCGCGCCCTGACGATCACCCGCTAGCCCTCGGGCCCGCGCCCTTTGGTCGCCAATGCCTCATCGCCCGTCGCCTGGTCGAGCGGGGTGTTCGCTTCATCCAGATTTACCACGGCGGCGGCCATCAGCAGCAGAACTGGGATGCCCACAACGGTGTTGAAGAGAACCTCCGCATCCATGGGCCGGAAATCGACCGTCCCATCGCCGCCCTCTTGGCCGATCTCGAACAACGCGGGCTCCTCGATTCGACCTTGATCGTTTGGGGCGGCGAGTTTGGCCGGCAGGCGGTCTCACAGGGCGGAAATGGTGGCCGTGACCACAATCCCAAAGGCTTCACGTACTGGATGGCCGGTGGAGGGGTCCGTGGCGGCACGAGCTACGGCGAGACCGACGAACTCGGTCATGAGGCCGCCGTGGATCGCCATCACATCCGCGACTTGCATGCCACCATCTTGCACCTCATGGGGCTGGATCCCCAGCGGCTCACCTATTTTTACGGTGGCCTCGACCAAAAATTGACCGGCGTGGTGGAGCCTGAGGTCATCCGGCGCATCCTGGCCTAGCCCAAGTTTGGACCGGTGTGGTTTCGCTCAGAACCGGTTAAAACGGGTTGGATGAGCCGGTGGAAAACAAAAAACCCTCGGAAACGTTCTGTTTCCGAGGGTTTTAAATGGCGACCCCACGGGGAATCGAACCCCGGTTACTGCCGTGAAAGGGCGGTGTCCTAACCGCTAGACGATGGGGTCTAAAAGAGCGGCGTGTCTTTCGCAGACTATCGCCATAATTGTCACGCTATAAATTCGCACTATAAACTGACGCCATAAATAACTGGTGGGTCGGCAGGGATTTGAACCCTGGACCAACGGCTTAAAAGGCCGCTGCTCTACCGCTGAGCTACCGACCCGCCATAAAGCGGATGCGCAAGGTATCGGGCTTTGTGTCAGCGGCAAGGAGTCTTTTCAGAAGACTTTGCAAGTGAAGCGGTTGGAGGGGCGATTTCGAGGGTTGGGGTGCGGTTTTCTGATGGGGTCTTCGGCACCATGCCGGGAGCGATGCGCGGTCCGTGATAAAATTTATCCGAGTTTCTGGGCGTCAAGCTTGACGCAGAGGGCTGAATTTCGGACCAACAGTGTCGTCACTTCCCAGTCATGAATTCACCACTCGAGAACCGCCGGGACTTTCTCAAGTCCAGTTCGACCGCTGCCGCACTGACTTTTGCCGCACCGGCCCTGTTGATGCGAGATCGCGCCTTTGCCGCCAACTCCGACACCCTTCGCATCGGCCTCGTGGGCTGCGGCGGGCGGGGCACCGGTGCCGCCGGCAACGCGCTGGAGGCCGACAAGAACTTGGTCCTCGTGGCCATGGGCGACGCCTTTGAAGACCAGATGAAGCAGAGCCACTCCAGCCTGGACAAGCAGTTCCCGGGTCGGGTGCAGGTGGAGCCCTCCAAGCGCTTTGTCGGTCTCGATGCCTACCAGAAGGTGATCGACGCCGGCGTCGACGTGGTGTTGCTGGCCTCGCCTCCGGGATTCCGTCCCGCCCACCTCCGTTATGCGGTCGAGAAGAAAAAGCACATCTTCTGCGAAAAGCCGATGGCCACCGACAGCGCCGGCATCCGTCACGTAATGGAGTCGGTTCGTATGTCCAAGGAAGCCAAGCTCAACTTGGTGGCGGGCTACTGCTGGCGCTATTCCTTCCCGCAGCAGGAGTTCTTCAAGCGCATCAACGAAGGCGAGATCGGTGAGGTCTTGGCCATGTACGGCACCTACCTGACCGGCCCCGTGAAGCCGATGCAGTCTCCCGCGCAGCGCAAAGACGGCGTGGGCGATCTCGAGTGGCAGATGCGCAACTGGATGAACTTCACCTGGCTAGCCGGCGATGGCTACGTCGAGCAGTGCATCCACACCGTAGACAAGATGATGTGGGCCTTCGGTGACAAGCCGCCGGCCAAGGTCGTCGCCAACGGCGGGCGCGTGCACCCGAACTACGAGGGCAACATTTTCGATCACATGACGGCCACCTACGAGTGGGCCAATGGTGCTCGGGGTGTCATCGCTCAGCGTCAGATCGCCAACTGCTACAGCGACAACAGCGACTACTTGCTCGGCGGCAAAGGCAAGGGATGGAACGGATGGTCCAACTCGTATTTCAAGAATGCCGATGGTTCGAACGGATGGCGTTATCGCGGTGAGAAGCCCGACATGTACGTGGTGGAGCACCAGCACCTCTACAAGGCCATCCGCAACGGTGAGTTGCACAATGACGGTGACCGCATGGTGAACAGCACCCTGGCTGGCATCATGGGACGCTTGGCCGCCTACACCGGTCAGGAAGTGACCTGGGAGCAGGCCCTGAACTCTCAGATCAAGCTCGTTCCGGACAACTTGTCCTGGGACATGAAGCTGCCGATCGAGCCGCTGCCGGTTCCGGGCAAGACCAAATTGTCCTGAGACCGCATTGAGGCGACCGGCTGGGTGGATATTGAAGCCCAGCCGGTCCCTGCTTCGGTGAGATTCCGCTTCGGCGACCTCGTGCCGAAGTCGGTATCTCGGTCTGATAATTCCTTTCGTTCTGATAGTCTATTTGCCGCGTCTTCGTTCTACCCGTTCCCTGTTCCTTCAGAACCCGCACCCTGCCATGAATCGCCGTGATTTTCTCCACACCGCTGCCCTCCTCGGAGCTTCGTTGCCCGCCTTTGCGCAGACCCAGACCGCTCCCAAGCGCAAGATTCTCAAGGGGATCATGTGGGGCACCGTTGGGGTTCCTGGTTCGGTGATGCAGAAAATGGAGGCGGTCAAGGCGGCGGGCTTTGACGGGGTGGAACCGATGGGCGGCATGGACAATGCCGAGATGAACGCCGCCCTGAAGGCCACCGGTCTGAAGGCCGGTTCCGTGTGTTGCCACACGCACTGGGCCAAGCCGCTGTCCGACCCGAATCCGGCCGTCCGCGAGGTGGGGGTCGAGGGCCTTAAGCTGTCGCTGCGCGATGCCAAGGCTTACGGCGCTCCGGCGGTGCTGCTGGTGCCCGCCGTCGTCAATGCGTCGATTAGTTATGCTGACGCCTATACCCGCTCTCAGGCTGAGATTCGCAAGGTGGTGCCGCTGGCCGAGGAGTTGGGTGTGAAGATTGCCATCGAAAACGTCTGGAACAATTTCCTCCTGAGCCCCCTCGAGGCCGCCCGCTATATCGATGAATTCAAGAGCCCCATGGTGGGTTGGCACCTCGATGTGGGAAACCTGATCCACTACGGATGGCCCGAGCAGTGGGTCCGCATCCTGGGCAAGCGCATCGCCACGCTGCACATCAAGGAGTACAGCCGGACCAAGTCCGACAAGCAGGGCAAGTGGGCGGGCTTCGATGCCGAATTTCTCAAGGGCGACAACAACTGGCCCGCGGTCATGAAGGCCATCGACGAGATCGGTTATCATGGGTGGGGCATCGCCGAGCAGGGGGGCGCTGGTTCGCCGGAGGGGCTCAAAAAGCTCTCCACTGAGATGGATCAGATCTTCGCTTCCTGAAGTCGGAGGCCGGAACGGCTTTTGACCGCTACAGCGCCCCTCGGACTCGGCAATGGGCGCAAGGTTTGATCCCGAGGCAGGGGTGCTGATTGTCGGAAAAGATTGTGGAAGCCGAGCGGTGGCTCCGGCTGCGGCTCAAGGATGAATCTTTGGAGGCTTTCGGACCCTTTGGCGCATTCGGGACTTTCAGCGGAGTCGTGATGCTCGACCGTCGACAAATTAAGTTTCAAAGGCTCGGGACCACGAGTAGAGGAATTGAACAACCCTGAACAACCCTGACGGACGTCGGACAGATTTTCGGATTCCATCACTTCACTTCATCGCCATGCCCAGCTTGCCTGTTCTCGCTCTCACCGCGGTTTTCTTGATGGCCCTGACCTCCTTGGCCGAGGTGCCCCGGCATCCGAAGTTTGGTTTTCCGGTGTACACCAACGCCCCGTCGGGGCGGCAGTTGGCTGGTCAGCACAAGCCGGCCGACAACCCGGCCTACAGCCCCGAAGAAGCCCGCAAGCGCTTCACGCTGTTGCCGGGCTTTGAAGCGCGGCTCTTCGCCTCGGAGCCCGAAGTGGTGAATCCCGTAGCGATGACTTGGGACGATCGGGGGCGCCTTTGGGTGGTGGAACTGTACGAGTATCCGCTGGGTGCCAAGCCGGGAGAGAAGGGGCGCGACCGCATCAAGGTGCTCGAAGACACCGACGGCGACGGCCGAGCCGATTCGGTTAAGGTGTTTGCCGATGGGTTCACTTTGGCTACGGGCATTCTGGTGGCCAATGGCGGCGTGTATCTGGGGGCCGCTCCGAATTTGTATTTCCTCGAAGATACCGATGGGGATCTCGTCGCCGACAAGCAGACCATCGTCCAGACCGGCTTTGGTCTCGAAGACCGGCACGAACTCCTCAACGGCTTCACCTGGGGTCCTGACGGCCAAATGTACATGACCCACGGGGTGTTCACCCGGACCCAGGCCGTGGATCCAGCCCAGCCTGGGGAACCGGTGTTGCTGACGGCGGGGGTGGCGCGTTTTCAACCGAAGACCCGGCGCATGGAGATTTTCGCCGAGGGCACGTCCAATCCGTGGGGGGTCGACTTCGATGCCCGCGGCAACGCCTTCGTCAGCGCCTGCGTCATCGATCACTTCTTTCACCTCGCTCCGGGAGGTCTCTATCAGCGCCAGGCAGGGCAGCCGCCCTATCCCTACGCCTACGACCTGCTCCCCAGCATCGTCGACCACAAGCACTCCATGGCGGCGTACGCCGGTGTGAATATTTACCAGGGCGATCAATATCCGGCGGAGTTCCGTGGCATGGCCCTGCAGGGGAATATTCACGACAACGCCATTCATCGCGATCGATTGACCGCCCGGGGCAGTACGTTCCTTGCCTCGGCCGATGGTGATTTTTTGCGGGCCAACGACGGGTGGTTCATGCCGGTGAGCATGCAAACCGGCCCCGACGGAGCGGTGTGGGTGATGGACTGGTACGACAAGTACCCCTGCTATCAAAATGCCGGAGCCGACCCGGAAGGTGTCGACCGTGAGCGTGGCCGCATTTGGCGCATTGTCTGGGCCGGAGACCAACCCGGTCGACCCGTGCCGTCTCGGCCTGAGGGGTTGGCGTTGGCTCAGCGGAGCACCGTTGAACTGGTTCAGACCTTGGGTCACTCCAACGTCTGGCACCGTCGCATGGCCCAGCGAATTCTTTCTGAACGCCCGGACATTGCTTCTCAGAAATCGGTGCTCTTCACCCGCCTGAAGTCTTCGGGTTCCGAAGACGCCCGCTTGGCCGCCCTCTGGACCTTGTTCAGCGCGGGCTTGGCCGATGATGCCGTCCTCGACGAGGCGGCCGATACGTCCGTGCCGTCGCTGCGCATGTGGGCGGCTCGTTTCACCGGTGAGAACAACCGCATCACCGAGCGAGTCCACAAGCGTCTCGAATTATTGGCCACCGATGAAAACCCGACCGTTCTCGCCGCAGTGGCCACGGCTTTGCGGCAGTTTTCGGGCGGCTCGTTGACGGTCAATACGGCCCCGGGCCACGACATCGCCGTCTTGGGCCCGGCGGTGACCTCGGTGGCCGAGAAACTTCTCGGGACCGCTAAGGCTTCCACGGATCGCGACTTGCCCTTCCTGCTGTGGATGGCGCTCGAGCCCAACTTGCTCTACGACCCCAACATCACAGCCGCCTGGTTCCAGGAGAAGGGGGAACGCTACCTGCCCATGTCTGGCAAGTTGGCCTACAAGATGGTCCGCCGCTTCTGCGACGCCCGGAAGGATTGGCTCGTGGACAAGACGCTGGAGATCGTTCAATCGCTCGACTCGGCCTCACCGCTCATCCCCTACCTGCTGGATGGCCTAATCGATGGTCAGCGGGGCAAGGCTTTGGCTCCCACCAAACCCACGGAGGCACTGCTGCAGAAGCTTCTTTCAAGTTCGAACCTCGCCACTGTGGCCAAAGCGCGGCAATTGGGGGCTTTGTGGGGTGATGTGGGGGCTCTGCGGGCGCAGTTGGCACGTGTGGGTGACACAGCCCTCGCAGAGACCGAACGACTGGAAGCGATCCAAGGGCTCCGCAATCAGCGCAGCGAAGAGGGGCGGCGGGCGCTGCTGGCCTTGGCGGGATCTGATGCTTCCGATGCGCTCCGCGTGGCCGCCATCCGCGTGTTGGCCGAGACAGGCAACGACGAGACGGCTCGCCTGTTGCTTTCTCAATGGAAGGTCATGACCCCGGCGGTACGTACGGCCGCCGCCCAGTTGTCCACCACCCGGGGTGCCTGGAAGCGAGCCCTCTACAACGCCCTCGAGCGAGGCGAGATTGCCAAGGCCGACATTCCGGCCACGACGGTGCGTTCGTTGTTGGGTTCGCAGAATCCGGATGAACGCGAGAAGGCCGGTCGCCTCTTTGGCCGATTCCAGGCCTCGGGCCCGGAGATCCTTCAACGTATCGCCGCCAAGCGGAAGGTGGTGATCGATGGTCCTGTGGATTTAAAGGCCGGGCATGAGCTCGCCGCCAAGACGTGCTTGGTCTGCCACCAGCTGCACGGAGAAGGCGCTGCGGTGGGGCCTGATCTGACGGGTGTCGGTCGTAGTTCGCTCGATGCGCTCCTGCACAACGTCATCAACCCCAACGAAATCATCGGTCAGGGCTATGAGAATGTGGAGGTCGAGACCATCGACGGTCAGACCCACAGCGGGCGGATGGTCGAGAACACGGCCAACCGGGTAAAACTGCTCATGGCTGCTTCGAGTGAAGTGGTGATCGATCGATCCAATGTGAAGACGGTGCGCGTGACCCCCAATTCGGCCATGCCTGAAGGGTTGGACCAGATGCCCGACGCCGATTTCCGTAATCTCATTTGGTACATCCTCGCACCGCCTCAGGATGGCAAGCCGCTGACGCCGCAGCGCCGCGAGGAACTCATCGGTGAAACCTCCGCAGTGCTCCCCGATGCCAACAACAAGGGCCCGGCCGCGGCCACTGATGGTGAGTCCATTGCCCTTTGGGCCCCGGGTTGGCAGGTCGATTGCCCCGAGTTTGAGGGTGCGCCTGCCAAGTACCCGGAAGCGGTGGGGCGACGCAATGTGCTCATGACCCATCCCATCGACGCCCGACGTCCGGCGGCGTTGGTTCGGGCGATCAACTTGCCGCGGGAAGGCAAGACAGCCCTGAAGTTCGCGGTCGCCGCCCATGACCAAGGCGATTGGGAGCTTCGAGTAGTCGTCGAGGGCGAGGTGATCCATCGGCAGGCGGTTAATCATCAAGCCCCGCGTTGGAAAGACGTTTCCATCGATCTCACCCGCTACGCCGGCCGCCGCGTGGTCATTCGATTGGAGAATGCCGCCACCGACTGGTCCTGGGAATTTGGCTACTGGGCCGACCTGCGCCTCGAGACCGGCGAGACCCTTCAGGCACGCGCCGAAGCTCGGTGACAGGCCCGGTTTCGGAGCTATTGAACCGATAGTTCGTCCGTTGTTGGGCCCCGCACAGGCTGAGCAACGGAACTTGGCTCTTGCCGCAGGCGCGCGTCAGTGACCCGGCTGAGATCCGCACGTTGCGAAGGCATCCCAACCGCTTCCGAATTGTGCGAGGAAGTGTAAGGGATAGGCCCGGTGCAGCACGAATACCGGCAGCA
>JBDKKQ010000479.1:0-3293 GCA_039796015.1 Verrucomicrobiota bacterium | reverse complement strand
GCAACAGGGAGCCCATTGGTAAGACCCGGCGTTGGCCCTTCGATCCAACGCCATGGACCGGTCCCCTCAGGAAATCGACCCCAACTAATACCGGGCCGGCTCGGCCCCAGGTCGACCCAATCCACAAATGCCCGCAGCGTCCCGTCGCGATCGGCTTGAACCAAAAAGACATCGTCCCCCGACCGATCCAGAGCGAAGGGCACGCGCGCCGCCGCGTTGGCTGGTTTGTTAAACTCCTTCTCTCCCAGCACGAACCGCGCCCTGGAACCCAGCACTGTCGCCGGAAAAAGATACTTCCGGTAATCGGCCGAAGAATCGCTCAGGTACCAACCAGTGATGTCAACGACGTCCTCGCTGGTGTTGATCAACTCGATGAAATCTTCTCCCCCGATCGCAGGAGCCGCCAAAACTTCGTTCAAAACCACTCGACGGTCCTGAAGCCCTCCGGCTGAGCCGGGAGAACCGTGAAACTCCGCGCTGGCCCGCCACCTCTTGGGATCTCCCAACCACGCACTCCTCGCACCCACTGAAGACGGTGCGCTCACCGGGTCGAGCAGTTCGAGGCTGCTGCCGCCTCCATCCGCCCGGTTGGGCCATCCTCCGTCGGTACCGTAGACACAAGTAAAGGCAGTGGCCCCGTCGGCCGCGAGCACCTCAATCCGTTCGCCCGCATTCGACAAGGTCCCGATCCACGGTCCTAGCACCCGGACACCGGCACGGTAGTAGGGCGAGGTCGCCACCCCATACCGGGCATTGAAGGCAACCAGGTCTTTTGCCAGCACCAACCGCTCTCCGGCGCCCAATAGCGTGGCTTTAGGGAAGCGATAAAATACAGCGTTCGTCACCACCACGTCGGAAAGATCGACCGTCGCCGCCGATGTGTTGAGGAACTCCAGGAACTCCGTGTCTGCCACCTCACGCGGATGGTATTGAATTTCAGACAGTATGAGGTTCGTTGAGGACGCTTCGGGCATGCCTTCAGGAACCAAGTAGGACTCCACAATCGCCGACCAATCCGTCCCCGTGTAGACGCGTGCTCTCAGCAACATCGGACGATCAATCGCCACAGGCTGAGTCAGAACCCCAGCGGCAATGCCACCTCCAGAAACGCGCGGATCGGATCCATCGATGGTGAAATAAACCTTCCCGACGGGGCTTGTGAACCCGACCCGTTGACCGGCGGGAACCGAACCCGGGCTCGCAGAGAGGATCGGTGGATCCGCAGGCCACCATCCACTCCGCTTGCGGATCTGTTGGATGAGGCGGGCCGTGCGAGCCGGGAAAAACGTTTCACGAAGATAGCGCCACTCGTTCGCCCACTCCTGATCACGATCCCAAGGCAACGCGGCAATGCTGCTCGAAGGCTGCCAGCGAGCCGTTTCAGCCACGATCGGCAACCGAAGCTCCTCCATCCAGCTATTGTAGGCCGCGCTGGCCCGGGCAGGAGTCAGTACCCCGTCACCAAAACAATGCCGGTAGAGCCGGTCGCGAAAAAGCACTCGGAAATCCGACTGCCGCATCAGCGAGGTAAAGATTCCGTCAGGAACGTCTTGATCGGTGCAATCGGCAGCCACGTCTTGCAACGTAATATCAGAATCCTGCTGAAAGAATTTCCAGCCACCACGATCAGCCAAGCGGGGGCCGGCTGCCGCCCAGTTATGCTGAGCCGACCAATCCCAGTCATTCCCGGCATAAAAACTGAGCACCATGGAGTCACAAAGATTTGTGATATCGATCCAGCGCTTCGCCTGAGAATAATTATTGAGGCTGGATTTGAGACTGCTCCAGGCCACGCGCCAATGATCCCCGCGACCGTGGTCGCTACCCGTCGTCGCACCGCCGGAAAAATGAAAATCCTCACGCGGCCCGGGATAGTAACTAGCCATGAAATCCTCATCCGGATGTTCATGGATGTGATAAATGCCATGGTAGGATCCGTTGAGAAAAAGGTGTACCTGACGCCCATGCTTGCCCGGCTGACCCATGGCCAACTGCATCTCATCAATCCAAGGATTTCGCGCCAGCTGCGCATCTCCGCTGCGGGTCACCGAAGGGCTCCCATAGGGCACCGGTGGGTTCTCCTTCGTACCCAGCCAGTAGAACGTGTCGTGGGAATGACTTCTCAAACGCAGTTCGTTGAACTCCGTCGCCGCCCCGGCCGAAAACCTCGATCCCCGAGCAAACACGGGATAGCGCAACTTGGCCGGTCCGTACTTGGTCCGGAATCGTGCCGACATACTCAGTTTTGGAGAACCCAGACTCGTCGTTCCGGTCGCCGCCACGCCGCAATCAATTTGGAAGCCTGGCTCGCGATTCTCCGGATCGAGCAACTCGACCGACGCCAGCCGCTCGGTCGTGGAGGGCCCAGTGCCCATAACTACCGAAACCGCGGGCAAAGCCAAAAAGGCATCGTCGAGCAATGGCCCATAAGTCGCATGCTTCGTAATACTCGGTAGCAACCGTGTTTGACCCACGATCCCATCGGTCGCCGGACCAGTAATCCCGTTAACAAAGAGGTACGTTCGCGTTCCCACCGGTGAATAAGCCGCTGCAGAATGCACCGCAATTGCACGAACGACTCGGGTTCCCCGCACGATCCCGGAGGTATTCGGTGTCACGGTAATCGGCCTCTCGTAGAGACTGCCCGTAGAAGCCGTCGGGGCTGTACCGTCGAGCGTGTACCGGATGACCGACCCGGGTAAGACCGCCGTCAGTTCCACAGTAAAGGCCTCCGTGAAGAACCCATGATCGCGGCTAAAGCCGATCGTATTCTCTCCGCCACCGGTCCTCGCACCATTGGCCGCCCCCGGCGTCGGAACCTTGAGATAGCCGAGGCCACCGTCGACTCCCTGACCATAGGAGACACCGGGGAACTGCCGTGGGAATTTTAGTTCACTCGCTAGAACCGAAAACCCCGGCCTAAACAATCCCACCCACTCCCCCTCTGAGGAAATGGAGAAGGTTGTGTGCAGGAGTTTTGAACCGGCCGGTGAAGTTCCAAGGCCATCGGCCAGAATCACGAGAAACTCCCCCGGTGCCAATGTCGTCGGAGGAAACTTCCATTGGCCCGGGTCCTTCTGGTCGTTCGACAACGCCCAACCCGAGAGATCTACGTACTGCGGAAGCTCGTTATGGATCTCAATCCATTCTCGCAGAACTGAACCCTCATCGGGCACCCCACCAATCTCATTCGCCAGGATCTCCGTGATCCGGACACTCGACGGCTTTACGGATAGCTCAAAGGCCTGCTCAACCCAGCGTCCTGTGTTGTCTGTCGCCCGCAGTCGAAACCT
>JBDKKQ010000478.1:0-2922 GCA_039796015.1 Verrucomicrobiota bacterium | reverse complement strand
ATGCGCAGCGACTCCCCAATGGCAATACGCTCATTTGCTGCGGCACGCAGAAGCGTTTGATCGAGGTGACGCGGGACAAGCGAATCGTGTGGGAGTTCAGCGACAAGGACGCTCCGGATTTGAACATCACCTGGATCTCCAGCCTTCAGCAGCTCAAGAACGGAAACCTGCTCATCGGCAACTTTATGCGCGGCAAGGAAGGGCAGGGGGCTCACGCCATCGAAGTGACGCATGACAAGAAGAAGCGGGTCGTCTGGAAATGGGATGACCACACCTTGATCCAATCACTCACCACCGTCCGCGCAATTGGAGAGTGAATTCTTTGCCTTCGGCAGATCGAGAAACCGCAACAGCAGGATTCAATAGATGCCACTCGAACCAGTGATGCCCGGGCAACCGAAAGAAGAGGTTATTCACTGGCAATGGACTGGGCGAACCTCAGCAGAACGCGTTAAAAATCGAAATTGTCAGACCCTGAAATTCCCATCAGCAGACCTCTTTAATCCCGCCAGAAAACCAACCCCAACTACCCATGCCTACCGTAGCCATTACTGATTACACCTTTTCGGATCTCAGCCTGGAAGAAGCGGTTCTTCGTCCAGCGGGCGTCGAGATTGTTTCCTTCAAAGAAAAGCGTTCTCCCGCAGAGCTTGCTGAGTTGGTGCGTAATGCCGATGCAGTGATCGCCCAATTCGCCCCTGTGAACGCGGAGGTCGTCCATGCCATGACGAAGGCAAAAGCCATCGTTCGCTATGGTGTGGGCTACGACAATGTGGACTGCGCGGCGGCCCGCGAATGCGGCATCCCGGTGTGCAATATTCCGGATTACTGCATCGACGAGGTGGCCGATCACGCGCTCGCCTTCATCCTCGCCATCACGCGCCAGGTAGTGCCCAACGCCCTGCACTTACGCCAGGGGCAGTGGGGCCTCGCAACGCCGCTCAGTTCGATGGCGTCGCTGAAACATCTCACGGTGGGAATTGTGGGCTTTGGGCGCATTGGGCGGGACGTTGTGACGCGCCTGCTCGCCTTCAAGGCCAAGGTGCTGGTGTTTGATCCCGTCGTGGGGGCCGATGAAATAGCCAGATCCGGAGCGGTGGCCGTGGCCTCGTTCGAAGAGTTGCTCGAGCACAGCGACATCGTCTCTCCGCACTGCCCCTCCACACCGAAGACCCAGCAGCTCTTCAATGCGGCGGCCTTCGCGAAGATGAAAACCGGTTCGATCTTCATCAACGTGGGCCGTGGCGATTTGGTGGATAGCGCCGCTATCACCGCAGCCCTGCAATCCGGTCATCTCGCCGGCGCTGCGCTCGACGTCTTTAATCCGGAGCCGATTCCTGCGGACCATCCCATCCGCACCCTGCCCAACGTGATTCTCGCCGCACACATCGCATCGGCGAGCCCGCCGTCGGTAAAGACGCTGCGAGAGAGCGCCGCTCGCATCGCGCTGCAAGCCGTGCGTGGCGAACTGCCGCCCAACATCGTCAATGGCGTCAACGCTCCGAGGTAATTCAACCCAACCCAACCACCCACCCATGACCACTCGTCGATCCTTCATCTCCTCCATCGGTTCGCTCGCTGCCATGCCTCTATTAGCCCGAGACTACGGAATCAATGCGGCCCCGGTCCGTTACCCCGAGCCGGATGTCGTCGCCCTCGATAAGGCCTTCGAGAAGTACAAGATCGGATCCTCTCCCATCGAACGGCTGCACACCGGCATGTATTGGGCGGAAGGACCGGCTTGGAGCGGTTGGGGGCAATACCTCGTCTGGAGCGATATCCCGAACAACGTCCAGCATCGATGGCTGCAGGATGACGGCGCGGTCACGACGATTCACAAGCCCGCTGGCCACAGCAACGGAAACACCTTTGACCGCGAGGGGCGGCAGATTTCCTTCGAACATGGCAATCGCCGCGTGGTGCGCTACGAGCCCGACAGCAGCCTCACCGTCTTGGCCGACAAGTATGAGGGCAAACCGTTCAACGCTCCCAACGATGGGGCAGTGCACCCCGATGGCAGTATTTGGTTCACCGATCCCGGATACGGCAGCCTCGGCAACTACGAGGGCAACAAGGGTGATCTCGTGCTCAAAGAGGCCGTTTATCGCATCGACCGCAGCGGCAAGGTGCAAAAGATGACCGACGAAATCTTCAAGCCGAACGGGCTCTGCTTTTCGCCGGATTACAAGAAGGTCTATGTCGCCGACACCGGCGCCAGCCACTACCCCGAGGCTCCGAAGAACATGAAGGTCTGGGACATTGATGGAGCGAAGGTGAAGAACGGGCGCGAGTTCGCTTCCATGCAAATGGACCTCAACGGCAAGAAGGTGGCCGGGTTCGCGGATGGCATCCGTTGCGACAAGGACGGCAACGTCTGGGCTGGCTCAGGTTGGGGCGGCGAAGGCTATGACGGCGTGCAGATTTTCTCGCCAGAAGGTCAACGCATCGGACAAATCCTGCTGCCAGAGGTGTGCAGCAACATCTGTTTCGGAGGCCCGCGCCGGAACCGGCTCTTTATGACCGCCAGCCGCAGTCTCTATGCGGTTTATGTCGAGGCTCAAGGGGCGCATTGGTGCTAAACTCTGTCGCTTAAAACCATGCAGACGCCACCGGACAGGGATGTCCGCCTCTTGGAAGCTCCCGATATCGTCCTCGTCGGCAGCGGCATCATGTCCGCGACGCTCGGGGTGATGCTCAAGCGGCTCGACCCGCGTCTGCGTATCCAGGTGGTTGAGGCTACCAAGGACTTAGCCTCTGAAGCCTCGGACGGTTGGAACAATGCGGGCACGGGCCACGCTGGATTGTGTGAGATGAGCTACACACCGTCTCGAAATCCGGACGGCCGGGTGCCGATTGGCAGAGCGCTGCGGATCTTCGAACAGTTCGAGCAATCGAAGCAGTTTTGGGGTTCTGTGAGCGTCG
>JBDKKQ010000477.1:0-13534 GCA_039796015.1 Verrucomicrobiota bacterium | reverse complement strand
GCCTGGCTGGGCTGGCACCTCGGAAAAAAGGGGGACGTCAACGGTTGTGAAGCGCTCTCCTCGCGGAGTCGGCCCGGCTGAGGATTCCCTGGGCAGCTCCCCTGGGTAGGGCGATTTCTCCAAAAGCGCCGAGTAGCTTTGGGAACGCCGGGTCGGGGGACCCGGCCTACGGGGTGGGCTATTTGGTTAGCAACGGCTTGTTGTAGGCCCGGTGCCCTCACCGGGCGGTCTGGGCTCCGAAAGCGCCATGTCTGCAGAGCCGGACCGCTGCGGAGATCGTTCCCTATTTCGGAGGCCTTCGGGCTACAGCCCGGGGTCTTGCTACTGGGTCATCGCATCAAACGGATCGGTTGAATTCGCTCAAGGCGGCGGCGAGTTGGGCGGAGGACATGGATTTGCGCAGGGCGGCCATTTCGGCGTTGGCTCGTACGTCGCAGCGCTCGTTGAGCGGGTGTCCGGCGTGGCCCTTGAGCCAGCGCCATTCAATTTGGTGACGGCTCACTAAGCCGTCGAGCTGTTGCCAGAGGTCGACGTTCTTCACGGGCTCCTTGGTGGAGGTCTTCCATCCGTTGCGCTTCCATCCGTGGATCCAAGACAGGATCCCCTGACGCAAGTATTGGGAGTCGGTGAAGAAGACGATTTCGCAGGCCTGATTGAGCACGTTGAGCGCTTGAATGGCCGCCTGGAGTTCCATCCGGTTGTTGGTGGTCGCCGCCACCGCTCCGCCGATTTCTAACTCCTGTCGACCATACTGCAACACCGCCGCCCAGGCCCCGGGCCCAGGATTCCCCTGACATCCGCCGTCGGTATGGATGGTGACACGCTTCAACGAGCGACAGTCTGGGAGCGGAGCGGCCAAAGGGGAAGCCGGCACCGCAGCCCGATCATAACAGCGAACAGGGTCCGATCTTGAGACTGCCTGATCCCGATCTTGCCGATTCGGGGCCCCTGCCGCCTAATAGGCAACAACGTTCCATGATCCCGCTCCAAGCGCCGTTCACCGCCGACAAAATCCAGGCCCTCAAGGTCGGGGATGAGGTCCTGATCTCCGGGGTCCTCTTCACGGGCCGCGATGCCGTCCATAAATACCTGCACGAAGGTGGGGCGCTACCGCCCGAGGTGAACCTCCGCGACGGGATTATTTACCACTGCGGACCGGTGGTGCTGAAGGATTCGGATGGTTCCTGGAAGGTCACCGCCGCCGGGCCCACGACGTCGATCCGCGAAGAGCCTTATCAGGCCGACATTATCCGCGACCACGGCTTGCGCGGCGTCATTGGTAAGGGCGGCATGGGCGACAAGACTCTCGGGGCCTGCCAAGAGCATGGCTGTGTTTATTTGCACGCCATCGGTGGCGCGGCTCAGGTGCTGGCCGAATGCGTGGTGCGCGTGCGCAATGTATACCTGCTCGAAAAGTTCGGATCGCCCGAGGCCATTTGGGAGTTGGAGGTGCGTGATTTCCCCGCCGTGGTGACCATGGATTCCCACGGTCGTTCGCTCCACCGTGAGGTGTACGCCGCCAGCGCGGCGGCCCTTCAGGAACGGGTCTGAACCCGCATGGACTTGGCTGAATTGGGTTGGGATGCGGTTTGGGAAGGCAACTTCACCGCACATCGCCAAGGCGGCCTCGAGCCCGCGCGGGTCGTCCACGAAGACAAACTTTCCTACAATGTGGTCGGAGCCTCCGGCGACCGTCCTGCGATTATTACTGGCCGCTTGAGGCACCTTTGCCCGCGGGATCAAGACCTGCCCAAGGTCGGCGACTGGGTGGCGGTGCGTCCGGTTCCTGGTGAATCCAAAGGGGTCATCGAGGCCATCTTGCCGCGGCGTTCGCAAATCGCCCGCAAGATCAACGGCCGGGGTACCGAGGCGCAAATCGTGGTGAGCAACATCGACGTGGCCTTTGTCGTGCAGGCGATGGACTCCACCTTCAACGCCCGCCGGCTAGAGCGCTTCTTGGTCATGGTACTCGAAGGCGGTGTGCGGCCGGTGCTCGTTCTCAATAAGTTAGATTTGTGCAAAGCCCCGCGCCGAATGATCTCAGAGGCCGAAGCCGTGTCAGGCGGCGCGCTTGTCCTGCCGGTGTGCGCGAAGACAGCCAAGGGCACCGGACGCTTACGGGAGATCCTTGGGCCGGGATTGACGGCGGTTTTTATCGGAACGTCGGGTGTGGGTAAGTCGAGCCTGATCAATCGACTGGTGGGAGGCACTTTGCAGCCCACCTTGGAGGTGCGTGATTCTGATTCCAAGGGACGGCATGCCACGACCTGGCGCGAGATCATCCCGGTGCCCCAGGGCGGGTTGGTTATCGACACGCCGGGCATGCGCGAGTTTCACCTGTGGTCGGCCGACCTCGGTCTCGACACGGCGTTCCCGGACATTACCGAACTGGCCGTGGGTTGCCGCTTCCGCGACTGCACCCATGGCGCGGAGCCCGGATGCGCCGTGAGGTCTGCGCTCGAGGCCGGTGCCCTTGCAACAGGCCGTTACGAGAGCTTTCGCAAGCTCCAAGCCGAGTTGGTCGAGGTCGATCGCGGTCGCGTCGAGCAGGAGCGCCGGGTCCGATCGTCCCGGCCCAAGCCCTCCTCGCGTCACGCCCTCCCTCTCGACGACGGTGACGGCGACGGTGAGGGTGAGGGTGAGGGTGACGGCCAGAAGTGAGGCAGGATTGGGGTTGAGGACCGATTTTACATCGAAACGATCACCCGGGACCGCACTCTTCCCTAGCTATCCCGCGGTGCAGGCGTGTTCGAGCCTCCGGCAGAAGGTTCGTTGTTGCCGGCTTCTGAGGCTGCCAAAACTTGGGTGACCAGGGAAATATCGGCACTGGCCTCCGGTGATAGGGCGCTGACGTCGACGGACACGCGGAGGATTTGTTGGGTGCCACCGATGAGCACGCCGCGGACCGGAGAGATATCGCCGTAGTCACGTCCCCAGCCGATAGAAATGTGCCTCAGCGAGGCGTAGCAGTTGTTGGTGGGGTCGGCGTCGATCCAGCCGATTCCAGGGCAGAACAGGGACACCCAGGCGTGCGACGCATCGACCCCGCGTAGCTTGGACAAGCCCGGTGGTGGGTCGGTCTCGAGGTAGCCGCTCACGTAGCGCGCCGGCAGGCCGATGGATCTTAGGCAGGCGATGAAGAAGTGGGCGAAGTCCTGGCATACCCCCCTCCGGTTCTTGTGGAAGTCGGCCAGGGGAGTCGAGACGGTGGTTGCCGTGGGGTCGAACCGAAAGTCGGACTGCAGGCGCGCCATGAGGTCTGACAGGGCCTCGAAGATCGGCCGTGACCGGGTGAATGACTCCAGCGCGTAGTCGGCGAATTCTGGCGAAGTGTGCACCAGCGGCGAGGGATGGGTGTACTCGTTGGCCTCGAGCGCCCCCCAGGTTCGATCGACGCGGCACCGCGATCGTACCGTCTCCCAGGCGGGTGTCTCGGAGGTGTCGGGCAGGAAGGCCGGCGACACAGCCACTCGAGCCTTCGAGGTGATGGACAGCGAGCTGTGCGGGCGCTCAACCGCGATGAAGTGAGCTCGATTGCCGAAGTAGTCGCCGTGGGAGGTGACGACCGAGGGCTCGGGGAAGATCCGGAATTCGTGGTTGAGGCATAGCTGCCGGGGTGTCCTCCGGGGCTCCAGCCGCAACAGGTGGTGAGACACGGACACGGCTCGCTGGTAGTCGTACTCGGTGACGTGGACGATGTCGTAGAGCAGGTGCTGCATGGGCTATGCCTCGGGAGGGTGCGGGTGAGTTAACGGACCCTGAGGATGCGTGTGGCTGAAGTAGCGCTGGGTTAGGTCATCGGAGAGCCCGGCCAGTCCTTGAGTGCAGGTCTCCATCAGGGCGATGAGCGTATGCACGTCGAACCCCTCGTGCTTCGGAACCTCGCGGCCGAATTCGGCCGACAGCAGCCTGCCCTGGATGCCCTCGATCAGCGCTGACCACCGGTCGTCGACTCCCACTCGAAACTCGCTTTGCAGGGCGTCGAGATGGGTTCTGAGAGCGAACAACTGGAAAGCCAGGGCCCGCGGGTTCGATACGTCGCGCACCAGCATCTCGACCACCTCCGGCCAACGCGCTCTGGCAAAGTAGCGCTGGCGGTGGGTCATGCCGCTGTCGGCGATGTCGAGAATCATCTCGAGCAGCGGTGTCGGTGATCCCGAAACGAACGCCGCCGCGGTCATGAGGGTGGTCATTGAGAACCCCCGCTCGAGGCGGCGGCCCGAGTCGAGGAATCGCCATCCGGGTCCGCGGGTCATGTTCTCCATCGCCAGGCCGTTGAACGCCGCGAGGTTCAAGATGAGGCCCTGCATCATGCCGTGCGCATGAGCGATGGAGCGCCGGGTCGTTGGGACCTCGGGTTGGGGTACCAGTCGGTCGAGAATCTGCCAGGTGTCGCCCGACAAGCGGTCCCGAACGGCGGCCGCATTTTCGCGGATTCGGTTCATTAGGTCGGGGATCGAGCCAGGGCCATCGAAGCGGTAGATCCAGTCAAGAATTCTCCCAGTGAGGTCTGCCGGCCCGTCGTCGGGATCCGTCGTGAGGAGGAACCCGATTCCGGCCATCAGGTGTCCTAGCCTGTTGTCGCGATCGGAGGACTCGGGCGAGGTGTCTGAAGCCAGTTGCCCGAGCACGCAGCGGAGCACGCGCAAATACTGCTCGAACCGCTCGGTGTAGCGTCCCAGCCAGAAGAGGCTGTCGGCAGCCCGGCTCGGCAGCCCGGTCAGACGGCGGTCGGTGGAGGCATGGGCCGGTATCGCCGCTGCCGATTCTTCTTCGTCATCCTCGCCCGAGCGCAGGATCCAGGTGTCCTTGCTTCCGGCACCGCCCTGCATCGAGACCATTGGGTCGTCTACCGAAGCCGCGACCCGCGTGAGCCCGCCCGGGAGCACGGCGTGCTCGGAGCCGTCGGTTGCTACGTAAGCCCGGAGCAGTACCGAGCGCCGCTCGAAGCCTCCGGGGGTCCACACTGGGGCCGACGAGGGGAGCACGCACTCTTGGGCGACAAAGTCCTGGGGTCTGGAGGCGATGAGATCCAGCAGGCGAGTCTTGTCGGCGGCGGCCAGCTGGTGCCCGAACCAGCTGTGGCCCCGGCGGCGCCCGAAGGCAGGTTTGACCACCAGCCGGTCGAGATGGCTCGTGACGTACCGTAGCCCCTCGGCTTCCCCGCACCACCAAGTGGGAACCGACGGCAACAGGAGGTCTTCGTCGAGCAGGTGGCGGCACAGCGCTGGAAGGAACGTCAGGAAGGCTGGGCTCTCGACCAGGCCCGAGCCTAGGGCGTTGGCGATGGTTACATGGCCGGCGCGGGCCGCCTGCACGAGTCCTGGAACACCGAGTACGGACTCCGTCCGGAGTTCCAGCGGG
This sequence comes from Verrucomicrobiota bacterium, assembly GCA_039796015.1. Classification (GTDB taxonomy): domain Bacteria; phylum Verrucomicrobiota; class Verrucomicrobiia; order Limisphaerales; family UBA9464; genus SXXZ01. The sequence continues at coordinate 8,170 of JBDKKQ010000477.1, read as the reverse complement.
TCGCAAAAGCTGTCGTCCACCCGCCGCAGGATGACATCGACTGGCTGGAGTCCTTCGAGGGTCTTCAGGCAGACCCGTAAGTCGCGAACCGTTAGGTCGGCTCCCTCGACCAGCGGAATACCCAGGTGGCGGGCGAGGTAGGCATGCTCGAAGTAGGTTGCGTTGAGCGGACCCGGAGTCATGAGCACCATCACCGGGTTCTCCCGTCGGCCCGGCGCCAGTGTCTCGAGGAAGGATCGAAGGCTCCGGAAGAAGGGTGCGAGGCTGCGTACGGAAACCTCACGGATCTCGTCCGGAAGCACCCGCGAGACGACCTTGCGGTTCTCGTGGGCGTAACCGGTGCCGCTGGCGGACTGGGTCCGGTCGGCGAAGGTCATCCACTGGCCCGAGGCCGACCGGACGAGGTCCGCCCCATAAAGGTGAAGCATTACCTGGCCGGCCACCGGCAGGCCGCGGCAGGTGCGCAGGAAGCCGGGGTTGGAATAGACCAGCTCGGGTGGGATGAACCCGTCGACGATGAGTCGTTGCGTTCCCAGGTACAGGTCTCTGAGCACCCAATTTAAGAGCCGTGATCGCTGGATGAGGCCCGCCTCGAGGCCTCGCCACTCCGGGGCTGATAGGATCAGGGGCACCGGGTCCAACGACCAGGGGCGGTCGCGCCCCTGAGGATCGCCGTACACATTGTAAGTCACCCCATGCTCCCGGATGATCCGCCGTCCCTCGTCCCAACGAGCGTTCAGCCGTGCGGCACCGAGTCGCTCTATCGCCTCGATCATTCCGGTCCATTGGGGCCTCGACAGGCCTCCTTGACCGAAGCATTCGTCATACGGCGCCGCCATCCCGCTGGCCGTCCGGCGAAGGCCGGCAGCCTCGATCAATGCGGTCCGGTGGTGTTTTTCGAGCATCGTGTCGATGGACTTTCCCGACGGGTCTTCTCGCGGTTCGAGTCCGTCCCGCGGGCCGCCAGAATGGTTAGGCGCAACGCAGATCGAGGGTGAAGGGAAAATCCTCGGGGCGCACCGAGGGCGGGACCTCAATGACTCCAGGAGTGTGGCCGTGGGTCATGAAGCGCGCCAACCGGCGGCTCTCGGCTTCGTAGGCGTTGACGGGGAGAGACTCGTGATTGCGTCCGCCCGGGTGGGCCACGTGGTAGGTGCATCCACCGAGCGACCGGCGGTTCCAGGTATCCACCAAATCGAAGACGAGCGGCGCATGCACGCCAATGGTGGGCTGCAAACACTGGGCCGGCTGCCAGGCCCGGTAGCGGACCCCGCCCACTTGATCGCCCGGGGTGCCCGTCGGATGCAGGGGAACTCGCCGGCCGTTGCACGTTAACACGAAACGACTGCTGACCATGCCCTTTGCGAAGACCTGAAGCCGTTCGAGGGAACTGTCCACGTAGCGGACGGTGCTGCCGCCGGCCGGTTCCTCGCCGAGGACATGCCAGGGCTCGAGCGCCGTTCGTAGTTCCACGTGGATGTCCCGCTGAGCGAAGTCGCCGAGTCTCGGAAAGCGGAACTCGAAGTGCGGATCGAACCACTCGGGCTCAAACGGATAGCCGGCGTCCCGCAAATCTCGCAGCACCTCATTGAAGTCGGTGCGGCAGAAATGCGGCAGCATCCATCGGTCGTGCAAGTCGCTACCCCAGCGGACCAGCCCGTTGGAGTAGGGTTCTTGCCAGAACCGGCTAACGAGTGCCCGGATAAGAAGCTGCTGGGCCAAGCTCATGCGCGGATCCGGGGGCATTTCAAAGCCACGCATTTCGACGAGGCCCAGCCGGCCGGAGGACGTGTCGGGTGAGTAGAGTTTGTCGACGCTGAACTCGGCGCGATGGGTGTTACCACTCGAGTCGATGAGGAGGTTGCGGAACAGGCGGTCGACCATCCATGGCGGCACTGGGGCGCCGGGCGGGGGTACTTGGCGGAAGGCCACTTCCAGCTCATGGAGCGCGTCATGGCGGGCCTCGTCGATGCGCGGGGCTTGGCTGGTGGGTCCGATGAAAAGGCCGCTGAAAACCCAACTGAGAGACGGGTGGTTCTGCCAGTAGGCCAGGAACGACCTCAATAAGTCGGGGCGTCGGAGGAAGGGCGAATCGCCCGGAGTGTCGCCCCCGAGGACGATGTGGTTGCCGCCGCCTGTCCCGGTGTGACGCCCGTCCAGCATGAACTTCTCGGCACACAACCGCATCTTCCGGGCCTCGTCGTAAAGAACCGTCGTGCGGTCGACCAGGTCGTCCCAGCTCTGGCTCGGGTGGATGTTCACCTCGATCACTCCGGGGTCGGGTGTCACGGACAACCGTTCAATTCGCGCATCACGGGGCGGCGGTTCTCCCTCGATGAGCACCGGCGTCGAGAGGCTTCGGGCGGTGTCCTCGATGGCCGCGACCAGATCGAGGTAGCGTTCGGTCGAGGGCATGGGCGGCATGAACACATGGAGCCGTCCCTGGCGCGGTTCCACGCAGAGGGCCCCCCGGACGATCCAGTCGGCCGACTCGCCAGGCGCGGGGCGGCGGTCCTCAGCGGCTTGTGGTTGGGGCCGTCCGGCAGCGGACTCAGGAAACCTACCGGCCGGGCCGTCGACAGACTCCATCGACCGTGTCCCACGGGCCTCCATGGCCATCCGGAACTCCCGGGGCAGCGGTGGCTGGGGAGCGGTGGGGTCCGGCGCAATCACATGCGGGTGGTCGCGGTCGGAGACCCAGGGAATGGAGTCCAGGGGCAGCCGCAGGCCCATCGGAGAGTCGCCTGGGATTAACCACAATGTGTCGTCGTCACGCAGGAACCATGGGCCGCTCCGCCAAGCGCTCGGACCGTCGGCCGCAAGTGGAAGGGCGTAGCCAACCACCGAACCAAGGCCCTGCTGGAAGATTCGAGCCAGGCGCTCCCGCTCGAGGCGGTTCTTCAGGCGCGAGGCCTCGGCGGTGACGTTGCTCGGGAGTCGGTGTTCACGCCAGGTGAGGTAGAAGATATCTTCGAAGCCAGGCAGAATGCAGTCCTCGTCTACGCCCAGGCGTCGGGCGATGCCGGCGGTGAGCGCCCGGGCTTCGGTCGCGCCGTGGCCGTAGTCTTTTGATTCGTCGGCGATGAGCGATTCGTCCCGCCAGATGGGCACGCCGTCTTTGCGCCAGAATGCCGAGAGAGCCCATCGGGGGAGCTGCTCTCCCGGATACCACTTCCCCAGCCCATGGTGGAGCAAAGCGCCCGGGGCGAACCGGTGCTTCAGGCGGTGCAGCAACTCTCCGGAGAGCTCCCGTTTGCGGACCGACACCGCCGTCGTGTTCCATTCCGGGCCCTGAGGATCGTCGATGGAGACGAAGGTAGGCTCTCCGCCGAAGGTCAAACGGACATCGCCGGCCGCTAGGTCGCCATCGACCTGTTGGCCTACTTGCAGGATCCGCTGCCACTGTTCCTCAGAGTAGGGTCGGGTCACTCTCGAGCTCTCGTGGATCCGGGTGACCCGCATCTCGTGCACGAACTCGGATTTGCAGGGGTCGACGGCCCCGGTAACCGGAGCCGCCGAGCCGGGTTCGGGGGTGCAGGACAGGGGGATGTGACCTTCGCCGGCCAGCATCCCGGAGGTGGGGTCGAGTCCTATCCATCCCGCTCCGGGAAGGTAAACCTCGCACCAAGCGTGCAGGTCGGTGAAATCATTCTCCGTACCTGATGGACCATCCAGCGCCTTAATGTCGTGGGTCAGCTGGATGAGGTAGCCGCTGACGAACCGCGCAGCTAGGCCCAGGTGACGCATCAAATGGACGAGCAGCCAGGCCGAGTCGCGGCAAGATCCGGTGCCCAGACGAAGCGTCTCTGCGGGTGACTGGACCCCGGGCTCAAGTCGGATGAGGTACTTTACGGCCTCCTGCACGCGACGGTTGAGCCCGACGACGAAGTCCACGGTTGGAATTTGTTTTCCGCTCGTCCCGGAATGCGGCCAGCCATCGGCGTCCAGCAAGTCGCGACACAGGAGGTGGAGAAATTCGAGGATCGGTCCGTCGGGGGGAGTAACCTTGAGGAAGGGTTCAAGATTCTGAGCGAGCGTCGGCTCGTAGTCGAAGGGAAACCCGCTCGCATCGGGCTCGAGAAAAAAGTCAAACGGATTGAGTACCGACATCTCGGCCACGAGGTCGACCTCGATCCGCAGCTCAGACATAGGGTCCGGGAAGGTCAGCCGGGCGTTCCAGTTCGAGAACGGGTCTTGCTGCCAGTGGATAAAGTGAACACCCCCGTTAATGCGCAACGAATGGCTCAGGATGCGGGTCTGGCTGTGTGGGGCCGGACGCAACCGGATGACGTGGGACCCATGCGAGACCGGCTTCTCGTAGCGGTAATGGGTGAGGTGGTGGAGGGCAATGTGTATGGCCATGGCGTGGTGCGGAGGCTCAATGCGCCTCGTTGTAGCGGCTGCGCCGACTCAATGTGGGCGTGCGGAACGCGAAGAAAGTGTCGTAGATCCCCGAGCCGACTTGGTTGATTTTGGTCTGCAGGCTGTCGAGATACTCGTGAAGCCCCTCGTCCTCGATTTCATCCACCTGCGTGAAGGCCAGGTCGGAGCAGAGCTGTCCGAGCAATTTCTCCGACGGGTTGCGGAAGCTGCCCAGTGGCGTGCCAGTAATGTGATGGAGGGAGCTACGCACCCCATCGAGGCAGTGCCGCACGCTGCGCGGGAAGTCTGCGTCGAGCAGCAAGAACTCGATAATTCCGTCGGGGCGAATTCGGCCGTGGCGCTTCCGGTACATTTCGAACGCGCTGGCGCTGCGGAGTACCGCGGCCCAGTGGATGTCGTCGAGGCCGGCGGCGTCGGCGCCCGACCCGGTCGGGATGTAGTACTTTACGTCGAGGATGCGGGAGGTCTTATCGGCCCGCTCGATGAGTCGGCCGAGTTCGATAAAGTACCAGGCCTCGTTGCGGGTCATGGTTGCGCCGGTGATTCCACTAAAAAGGTGGCAGGCCTGTTTGACCTCAGCGTAGAAGGCCTGCGACGTCTCCTGGCCGACGGTGCCCTGGGCCGCTTGGTCCTGAAGGCGCAGGTAGAAGCTATTGAGCTGCTCCCACATCTCCGACGAGATGATCTCACGGATGGAGCGGGCGTTCTCGCGGGCCGTGCCGAGGCAGGAGAGGATGGAGTTGCCGTTGCCGGGGTCGAAGCTCAGGAATCGGATGGTGTTTTCTGAGTCGGCCACCGTGCCGTGGCCCGCGAAGGCCTTGTGGTCGGCGAGGGTTTCGATCAGCGGTTGCCATCGCTGCTCTCCACCGACCGGGTTGTCGAGCATCAGGTTGAGGTTTACGTCGATGATGCGGGCCACGTTCTCGGCCCGCTCGACATAGCGGCTCATCCAGTACAGCGAATCGGCGACGCGGCTCAGCATGGCTTTTTAGGGTGCGGGGTGCGTTGGGTCTTCAACGGTTCGGGTTCGTCGTCGAGTGGGGGTCCATGCGGGATAAGGGGCGATGCCAGGACCATCGAGGGAGGGCGTCCACCGGCGGCGGTGGAGGGCACCGGCGAATCGTCGGTCTCTGCTAGCACCCAGGTATCTTTGGTGCCGCCGCCCTGCGACGAGTTCACCACGAGAGATCCCTTGCGCAGCGCTACTCGGGTGAGGCCGCCCGGCAGCACGAAGATATCGCGGCCGTAGAGAATGTAGGGGCGCAGGTCGACATGCCGTCCTTCAAGATTGGTCTCGCAGATCGTAGGCACCCTCGAGAGCGACAAGGTGGGCTGGGCGATGTAGTTCCGCGGGTTGGCGATGACCAGCCGGCGGAACTCCTCGATTTGCTCCCGCGACGCGTGGGGCCCTATGAGCATGCCGTAGCCGCCAGACTCGTTGGCGGCCTTAACCACCAGCTCGCTCAGGTGCTCCAGTACGTAACGTTGATCCTGCTCCTCCGAGCAAATGTAAGTCGGAACGTTGGGGATAATCGCCTCCTCACCGAGGTAATATTGGATCACTCGGGGGATGTAGGCGTAGACCGCCTTGTCGTCGGCCACGCCGGTGCCCGGCGCGTTGGCTAGGGCGACGTTACCCGCCCTGTAGACCTCCATGAGGCCGGGGACTCCCAGCGTCGAGTCCGAGCGAAATGCCCTCGGGTCGAGGAAGTCGTCATCGATGCGCCGGTAAATTACGTCGACGCGCTCGAAGCCACTGGTTGTGCGCATCCAGACAAACCCTTCGTGGACCACCAAGTCACTGCCCTCGACGAGTTCTACGCCCATTTGCTGAGCCAGAAAGGAGTGCTCGAAGTAGGCCGAGTTGTAGCGCCCGGGCGTGAGCACCACCACCCGAGGTTGGGTCCCGCCGTCGGGCGTGATAAACTCGAGCATGTCGCGCAGGCGTGCCGCGTAATTTGAGACAGGTCGAATACGCGCGCCCGAAAAGACCTCGGGGAAGAGGCTCTTCATCAGGCGCCGGTTCTCAATCACGTAGGAGACGCCCGACGGGCAGCGGATGTTGTCCTCGAGAACCAAGATCTGGCCGGTCTGATCTCGCACCAAGTCAGTGCCCGTGACATGGCACCAGATGCCCTGAGGCGGCTTGAGGCCCACGCACTGCTGCCGGAAGCCGGTGGAGGAGGCGATGACCTCCCTCGGAATAATACCGTCCTTCAGGATCTTCTGGTCGTGGTAGAGGTCGTCGAGGAAGAGGTTGAGGGCGAGAATGCGCTGCTGGAGACCCTTCTCGAGGCGGTTCCACTCGCTGCCCGAGACGATGCGCGGGATGAGGTCGAAGGGGAGGGTCTTTTCGACGCCGCGATTGTCGCTGTAGACGTTGAACGTAATACCGGCCTCCATCAGCGCTCGCTCGGCGGCCTTCTGCCGCAATTTTAGTTCGCCGGGCGGCAGTCCCTCGATCTCGCGGGCTAGCAGGCGTGAAGCGGGGTGAGGTTCTCCCGACGACGAGATCATCTCATCGTAAAAATCCCCCCGTTCGTATCGGGAAAAGTTCATGGCACTGGCAATAGGCACAACGCGGGTTGGGCGTTAGGTTACAGGGAAGGAAAGCATAGGTTGTGCCATCAGTTTCGCCTCAGGCAGGAGAGGGCTAAAGGAGGGGACTACAGGGGTCTTTTAGCCGAAAACTATTAACTTTACTCATCCTTCGGGGATTCCAAGCCCTTGGCGGGCGGCTTCCATCCCTCCTGAGATCTCGTCGTCGAACTGCCTTAAAATAGCCACCCTGCCCAGAATCATGATGCGGTCGGGCCACGGCACTCCCCTTCCCCGGTCTCTGGAATGTCTGAATCGGACCGATGCCACGGGGTCGGGTCTTCCGAGGATCCACCGGCAGTTCACACAACTGGACTGCTCGGAGCTTGAAGATAAAAACGGTCCAAGTTTGAAGGAAACTCAGCCACCCATCTCAGAAATACGGTCAAGAACCGTTGGCGGACCCCGATTTCTCTTAGGGAACTACAGTCAGGCTCCGCTTTTTGGCGGCATCACGCAGGGGGCCGTCTTTGCAGGCCAAGGGCAGTTTCAGACGCAGCGCTAATTCCAGATAAGCCGCGTCATAGACGCTCAAATTCATTTCTGAAGCGAGTTGGGACAACCGTGTGAACGCCCAGACCGACATCTCATGGTCCACCTCAAAGCCCAGTGAGGTCAGTGCTTGCAGCGCCTCCATCCGGTCGTCAGTCGTCAGTTTGCCCCGGCGCTCCAGCACCAGCAGCACGTTGGCAATTTCGATCGGCCACAGGGCAGGCACGATGATCTCGGCGCCCTGGCCCACCTCAGCCAGCAGGGAGTCCGTTTCCGGGGTTGCCTGCCCGGGATGAACCCAGGCCACTGCCACCGAGGCATCCAAAATCAACCGGTCCATCAGCGACGTCCCTCTTCGATGGCGGCGCGTACTTCTGCGTCGGACAGTTTGGCCTGCCCCTTGGAGCGGCCTCGGATCCGCGACTGCAATTGAGTCAAAGTGGCTACCGCTTGCCGGACTTGCTCCAAGTTCCGTCGTCCTTCGGGAATAATACGCGCGACGGGCTTTTCATGCCGGGTGATGACAATTTCCTCGCCGCGTGCCACACGTTCGAGCAGTTCGCCAAACCGGGTTTTGGCTTCAAAGGCGGTGATGGTAGCCATAAGTGGTGTTCTCCAAGTTAACCAGACATCGACTAGTCTGCTACAAAGTGGATAGGATGACAAACGGTGTCTTTCGGTATCGGTGATCCGGTAT
>JBDKKQ010000476.1:0-2997 GCA_039796015.1 Verrucomicrobiota bacterium | reverse complement strand
AGATGCTTCTCGATGGCTCGACGCATTGGGCGAGCGCCGTACTGCGGATCAAAGCCCTTCTCGATGAGGAATTCCCGAGCCTTGTCGTCGAGAATGACCGTGACGTTCTTGCGACGGATCCGCTCCAACACCTTGGTGATCTCCAGATCGAGAATGATGTTGAGCTCGGGCTTGCCCAAGGAGCGGAAGACCACGATGTCATCCAAACGGTTGAGGAACTCAGGCCGGAAGAACTTCTTGGCCTCATCCAACACCCGACCTCGCATGGCATCGTAGCTCGCATCGTCACTGGACTTTGAAAAGCCCATGCTGCCCTGCTTGCGCAACGCCTCGGATCCTACGTTTGAGGTCAGTAGGACGATCGTGTTGCGGAAATCGACCACCCGCCCCAGGGAGTCGGTCAGTTTGCCCTCTTCCAGAATTTGCAGGAGCATGTTGGTCACGTCGGGATGGGCCTTTTCGATCTCATCGAACAAGACCACGGAATAGGGCTGACGGCGCACCTTCTCGGTGAGCTGGCCGCCTTCTTCATAACCCACATAACCCGGCGGCGAACCGATCAGACGGCTCACGGTGAACTTCTCCATGTACTCAGACATGTCGAGTTGGATGAGGGCCTGATTGCTGCCAAACATCTGCTCGGCCAACGTTCGCGCCAGAAGTGTCTTTCCGACGCCCGTGGGGCCCAGCAGAGCAAAACAGCCGATCGGACGCTTAGGATCCTTGAGGTCGGTTCGGGCACGACGCAGCGCCTTGGCCAGCGCAGCAACGGCATCTTTCTGACCGACGACCAATTTGGCCAACTCGTCCTCAATGGCCAAGAGCTTCTGCATGTCGGATTGTCCCATCCGCTTGAGGGGAATGCCCGTCCACTTAGCCACCACTTGAAGGATGTCATCTTCGGTGACCACCACCCGCTTCTCGTCCTTGGCAGTCTTCCAGTCGCTCAGCGTCTTCTCGAGGCGTTCCTTGGCCGATTTCTCATGATCGCGCAACTGGGCCGCTCCCTCGAAGTCTTGATCCTTGATGGCCTGTTCTTTCTTCTGCCGCAGTGACTCGATCTCTGCCTCGATCTCCTTAATGTTGGGCGGTCGCTGCATTGCTCCGATTCGTGCCTTGGAGCCAGCCTCATCGAGCACGTCGATGGCCTTATCCGGCAGGAATCGGGCCGTAATATAACGGTCGGAAAGCTTCACGCACGCTTCCACGGCATCGGAGGTGAACTCGGCCTTGTGGTGGTCTTCGTACTTGGACTTCAGACCGGTCAGGATGGCGATTGCATCTTCGACCGACGGCTGCTCCACCTTGACCGTTTGGAAACGGCGCTCGAGAGCGGAGTCCTTTTCGATGTACTTGCGGTACTCCGTGAGTGTTGTAGCACCCACGATTTGCAGCTCTCCGCGGCTGAGGGCCGGCTTGAAGATATTCGAGGCATCCATGGTTCCCTCGGCCGAACCGGCCCCCACGATGGTGTGCAGCTCATCAATGAACAGGATGACATTCTTGGCCTTCTTGATTTCGTCCATCACGGCCTTGATCCGCTCCTCGAATTGGCCTCGGTACTTGGTGCCCGCCACCATCAACGCGAGATCTAAAGTGATCACCCGCTTGGCGGCCAACAGCTCGGGCACATTGCCCTTAGCGATTTCTTGAGCCAGCCCCTCGACGATGGCCGTTTTACCCACACCGGCCTCACCCAGTAGCACCGGGTTGTTCTTGGTGCGGCGACAAAGAATCTGGATGACCCGCTCGATCTCACTGCTGCGACCGATGACCGGATCCATATCGCCCTTCTTGGCAATCTCGGTGAGATCACGACCGAAGGCCTTGAGAGCGGGCGTCTTCTGATCCTTGTTCTTGTCGCCGCGGGTCGGAGCCTTACCGGCTTCAACGGTTTCAGGAGCTGGTTCCTTTTCGCCACCCTCTTCCTCGCCGGCCTGGAACTGAGGATCGAGCTCCTTGAGGATTTCTTGGCGGCACTGCTCGATGTCGACCTCCAAGTTCCGGAGCACCTTGGCTGCCACGCCATCGCCCTCACGCAACAGACCGAGCAAGATGTGCTCGGTGCCCACATAGGTATGGTTCAATGCTTTGGCTTCTTTGGCAGCCAGAGCCAAAACCTTCTTCACCCGCGGCGTGTAGGGAATGTTGCCGCCCGACTTGGCCTCCCCGCCGCCCCGGACCTCCTTCTCCACCTCTTGGCGAACCGTATCCAGATCCAGCCCCATTTTTTGGAGAACATTGACCGCTACACCCTGCCCCAGCTTGATTAGCCCGAGCAGCAGATGTTCGGTGCCAACGAAGTTATGGTTGAAGCGATCGGCCTCCTTGCGCGCCAGGGCGAGAACCTGCTGGGCGCGAGGGGTAAAGTTGTTGAGGGATTCTTCGCTCATGGTCTCAAAAGTGTCGGCGCAGCTGTGCGGCCGACGCCCCTAATCTGGTCACCGAAGCCACATACGTCAAAAGTTCTTCAGTATACCCCTGATTTTCACAGCCTTTACGAAACCTCTAACCGGAACGATTCAGTTGGGAGGAAAGGGATAGCATGGCGGATTCTTTCGCAAGACGAGGCGAGAGCGAGGCGCGGGCCGATTGTAGGCCAATGGTTGAGACCCAGATCGAGCGAACAACGAAGCTCTTGCGGAGGAAGACGCAGCCAGCACAACCGATCCAATTGAATCGTTCCGGCTAAGACCTTGAAGTTTTCCGAGCGGCTCGGGCTCAAGCTCGGGGATGGGCCGCGGCATAGACGGCTTTCAAACGTTCTACGGTGACATGGGTATAGACCTCGGTTGTCTTGAGGTTTTTGTGTCCCAGTAACTCTTGGACGGCCCGCAGGTCAGCCCCGTCTCCCAAGAGGTGCGTCGCAAAACTGTGGCGCAGTTTGTGGGGAGTCAGCGCGGGGTCCAGCCCGGCCTGGGCCAAATACCGCTTCAGGCGGGTCTGAACCCGGATGGGGCTCAACGGAACCCCGCCGCGCCCCTGAAACACGGGATC
>JBDKKQ010000475.1:0-2640 GCA_039796015.1 Verrucomicrobiota bacterium | reverse complement strand
TTGGGCGCGAAGGGCGTGGCTGACCGCGTCGGCCAGGCGGGGCTCGTCGGTCCCGTTGGCGACGTGGCCGATGCGAATGGCTCGAACGCCCGCCGATTGTCCATTGCTGGGGCCTAGTGAGTAACCACCACAGCCGACCACGAGTCCCAAGGTCACGGCGAGCAAGGAGGCCACGGTCGACCAGCGGGTGGGGTTGGCTGCGGTGCTCATTTGGATTGTTTTTGGGTCTTGCTGGCGGGTGCGTTGGTCGAGTTGATGCGCTCGCGCTGCAATTGGCGGGCATCGACTTCGGACCACCGGCGCACTTGTTTCTGTGCCTTGGGCTTGAGGAATTCGATCCGTTCGCGGGCCTGAGCCGCAAACGTGGAGTTCGGGTCCTTCACGAGCGCTTCGTTGTAATAGACTAGCGCACCCTGGTAGCGCTTGTACTTCTCGTAGAACTCGGCGGTCTTCAGTGCGCCCCGGGCCTGTTCGGTCTTGAGAGAGGAGACGATCTTCGTGGCTTCCTCGGAGCGCTGGTCGTCGGGATAGAGCGCCTTGAAGTCATTGAGGAAGTTGATGGCGTTGCCTGCGATGGATTGATCGTACTCAGCGCGCCGGGCCAGGCGGTTCCAGGCGATGCCCGCGGCATACATGGCGTCGGCACCCACCTTGGGGCGATCGTAGTACTTGTCGGCGGCCCGCTCGTAGGCGCGCACCGCCTGGCGGAAGTCCTTTTGCTTCTCCCGGGCGGCACCGATGTTCATCAGCGCCTTGGGTCCGATTTCGCTGTAGGGGCCATTTTTGTTAACCTGATCAAACAGCTTGGCGGTGCGGTCCATCGACGGAAAGAAGGGGATGTAGCCCCACAGTTTGAACCACTGTCCGCCGAGGTAGCGGTTGGCGATCTCAAATTGGCGTTGTTGGATCTCTGAGTAGTTGTCCAACTTGGGATATTTGGTCAGTGCCTTTTGGTACTCCTTGAAGGCGCGCTCATCCATCTTTCGGGCCTCGTAGCAGCGGCCGATCAGGTACTGGGCGCGGCCGGAAGAATCCGACAGCGGCCAGGTCTTGGTGGTGTGCTTGGCAGCTTTGAGAGCGAGTCGATACTGGCCAGCGTCAAAGGCCTCTTGAGCCACGACCAATTGGTCTTTGGCCCGTTTGCGTTGCCAAGCCGCCCCGGCGCCCACGGCTTCGTAGGTCCAGCCTTCACCGGGTCGATAGATTAAGGGCGCGGGGCAATTCATCACCCCGATCCAGAGGCAGGTCATCACCAGCAACAGACGCATGGAAAATCGGCTCACGGGGGGTGAGGCTAAGTAAGCCCGCGCAGGGGTCAACGGTGGAACTCCAAGTCAGGGAAGGGAACGGGCCGCATTGCCCACGCTCTTCTCTCCCTCTGAGGGGGCTTTAAATTGCAATCTGTGGGGGTAGGTCGGGTTGTTTTCAGCCGAGGTTTTCTCGGCCGGCGTGGATCCTCGCTGGTCATCGGATCTGGGATGGGCATGCTGAACCCCACCCCATGAGATACCTGTCGATCCTCCTGATTTGGACGAGCATGGCCGTTTGGGCCGTCGAACCGCATTGGGCGTATGTGCCGCTGCGTTCGCCCCGGGTTCCCGAGGCCGAGGCCGAGGTTTTCCAGCCGGTGGATACTTTTATCCGGGCGCAATTGAAGGCTCGGGGACTGAAGTCCTCCCCGGAAGCCGATCGGTCAACCCTTTTGCGGCGGATTTATTGGGACTTGATTGGTTTGCCCCCCTCGCCGAGCGATTATCAGCGATTCTTGGCGGACACCTCGCCGCAGGCCTATGAGCGGGAGATCGACCGCTTGCTGGCCTCGCCCCGCTATGGGGAACGCTGGGCTCGTCACTGGATGGACGTGGTCCACTTTGCAGAGACCCACGGCCACGATCAGGACCGCATTCGCGAACAGGCTTGGCCGTACCGAGATTATCTGGTCGAGGCATTCAATTCCGACCGGCCTTATGGACGCTTCGTCGAGGAGCAGGTCGCTGGAGATGTGCTGTATCCCGATCGACCCGAGGCGACCGTCGCTCTAGGCATGATCGCCGCGGGCCCTTGGGACGAGAGTTCCCTGCGCGACATTCGTGAGGACACCCTCGATCGCCAATTAGGTCGATACGTGGATCGCGATGATATGATCAGCACGGTCCTCTCGGTGTTCAACAGTACCACGGTTCATTGTGCCCGATGCCATGACCACAAGTTTGATCCCATTCCGCAGTCGGATTATTACGCCCTGCAGGCGGTGTTCTCCGGCGTCGAACGCGCGAATCGGGTCTTTGATCGAGACCCGTCGGTGCATGTCCGGCGGCAGCGTTGGATGCACCAGCAACGTCAAGTGGAGCGGGGTGACGCAGACTTGCTGGATTCACCCCAGGTTCGCGACGAGGTTCGGCAGTGGTCGGACCAGCGCCGTGTGCGACCTGCGGTCTGGGCGACCTGGGAGGCTCAGACGTTTCTTTCGGCAGGCAAGGCCACGCTCCAACGGCAATCCGACGGCTCGTATCGGGTCAGCGGAACTCGGCCCGAACGAGACGTTTACACTCTGACGCGGTCTGCCGGAGGGCGTCCGGTGAGTGCGATTCAGTTGGAACTTTTGCCGGACGATTCATTGCCCCATCGAGGTCCGGGTCG
>JBDKKQ010000474.1:0-9299 GCA_039796015.1 Verrucomicrobiota bacterium | reverse complement strand
TGTGGTGGGAAGATCGGCATCGGGCCGGGAGTCGGACCGGTCTCAGGCTCCTTCGATGGGGCGTGGGTGTGGGGTTGCCGCTGGTGGTGTTGCTGCACGAAACCAACCTCATCCTGAAGCTCACTGGGCATTCCCTACCGGTGGCCATCGAGCCCCTGGTGCGCGTGCGGGGCTATCGAGAGGCTGCCGCAGTGGTGCGTACCGAGCGGGACCAACTCCGCAAAGAAGGTCGCCCCGTGATGGTGGTGACTGATCATTATGGCTGGGCGGGCGAGTTGAGTTTCTACATGGATGGTCCTGCGCCCGTGGTGGCCAAGACTCCGACGGTAACCGTTTTGGAGTCTGAACGGGCCATCAATCAAATTTGGTTTTGGCCAGAATACCGGTATTCCGGGCGGCCCGGGCTCACGGTCTTGTACGTTCACCCCGAAGGGCGCACCGGGTTGGGTGCTTCGTGGGCGGCGCGGTTTGAAAGCGTCACGGATCTCGGGGTTCGTGATGTTGAAGTTCGAGGGCGTGTTTTTCATCGCCTCCACTTGTACGCGTGCCGCAATCAACGGTGAACCCCTCACCGGATCCATCACGCCTCAGGGTCCAATTCTGGCCCGTGGCAGACTATGATTTGCGGTCGACCTTGGAATGCGGTCAGGCCTTCCGTTGGATCCGCTCCGGAGACGGTTGGGAATCTGTGATCGCAGATCGTTGGGCGAGGGTGGAGAGCGCACCTGGGGGCCTTACGGTGTCTTGGATGGCTGGCACCGAGGAAGCCCCTTGGTTGCATCAGCATCTGGCGGCGGGTGAAGAGCTGGAACCGATCCTCGCGACCTTCCCCGACGATGCTCCGTTGCGTTCGGCCGTGGCACGGTGTCGTGGGCTTCGGTTGTTGCGCCAAGAACCCTGGGAATGCCTGGCCAGTTTCATCTGCTCGTCGACCAAGCAAATTGTTCAAATCCGACAAATCGTAGCGCTCTTGAGTGAGCGTTGGGGTCACTCGGTTGCGGCTCCGCCCGAAGCGGTTGTGAATCGGGCGTTTCCCACGGCTGCGACGCTGGTTTCCGCCGGTGAGGGAGCCCTCCGGGACTGCAAATTGGGGTTTCGCGCCCCGTACGTTTTGGATGCGGCCCGTCGTGTGGTGGAAGGGCGTTTGGATTTAGAGGCGCTGGCGCATAGGGACACTCCGGCCGCCCGCGAAGCGTTGATGGAGATCCATGGGGTGGGCCGCAAGATCGCCGACTGCGTGCTGCTCTTTGCCTATGGTCGGCAGGACGCCTTTCCGATTGATGTGTGGGTCCGGCGGGCGTTGAGCCAATTGTATTTCCCTCGCGCCCGGCGGGTGAGCGCGGCTCAGTTGGAATCCTTCAGCGAGAGTTATTTTGGTCCGTATTCGGGCTACGCCCAGCAATACCTCTTCCATTACATCCGGTTGGAAGCCGGCCGGTAGAAGTGTTCTGCTGGTTGCCCGTGCTTCGTGTTTCGAGGTGGATGCATGGGAGGTTTTTCCGAAAAACGCTTCACTGACCCATTGCTGTCCGCGTGCCTCCACGCGGCGCCTGTGATCAACCAACCATCCCCATGAAAAACCGCCTACCCCTGTAGGCCGCGTGCCCTCACGCGGCGCTCACCGGCCCTCGATCAGGCGATAGCCGACTGCGGCGTGTTTCTGAGCCTGCTTCCCGCTGGAGAATCCCTTCGGCCCACCCCAGTCTGCCGCCATGTTGGATGCGCTCGTCGAAGAGTTCTTAATCCACCTGAGTCATGAGCGGGGACTGGCAGCGCATACGGCCCGAACTTATCAGGCGCTCCTCAAGCGATTCACCCAATGGGCAGAGGCCTCAGGGATTGCTACTTGGCGCGGCGTGAATGCCGACGTGTTGGTGCAGTACATGGAGCACGAACGCGGCAGAGCTCTTGATGAACCCAAGGCGTCGGCCCAATCCCGACTCAGCCCGTCGAGCCTGTATTTGCAAATCGCTGCCTTGAGATCCTTTTTTCGGTTTGCCGAAGAGGAGGGCCATGTCACCGGCAATCCAGCCGAGAACTTGTCGCTGCCGCGCCGGGGCCGTCGGGTGCCCAAGGCGTTGAGCGAGTCGGAGGTTCAGCGTTTGTTGGGGGCTCCACTGGAGGCGACCTCGCAGGCGCTGTGTACTCATGCCATCCTCGAAACAGCCTATGCGAGCGGACTCCGGTTGGCGGAGATCCGGAATTTGCGGCTCGAGCAACTTCACCTCGAGGCGGGGTTCCTGATGGTGATCGGTAAGGGAAACAAGGAGCGCGTAGTGCCTGTCGGGGCAGCAGCCGTGAAGGCTTTGGAGCGGTACCTGGCGGTCCGGCATACTATGGTTCGGCCGAAAAGTCCGGGTGTGGTGTTTCTCACCAACCGGGGATCCGCCTTCGCCCCTGTCACACTCTGGAAGCGCATTACCCAAGCGGTGCTGCGGGCTGGGGTTGAACGGCATGTGACTCCTCACATGCTGAGGCACAGTTTTGCCACGCACCTGCTGGCAAACGGGGCAGACCTGCGGGTGATCCAGGAACTCCTCGGCCATGCCAGCGTTGCTACGACGGAGATTTACACCCACGTGGCGCCTGAGCACCTCAAGACGGTCCACCAGCGGCATCATCCCAGAGCATAAAAAAGGCGACCCTGGCCCGGACATTCCGGAGGGTCGCCTTCAAAAAATGTTCCCGAAGAAATCTCCGGGAAACGTAGGCCTAAATTACAGGCCCTTGCTGATCACCAGCTTGACCAAGTCACCGACCCGGTTGCTGTAACCCCACTCGTTGTCGTACCAGCTCACCAACTTGAAGAAGCGGCTGTTGAGTTCGATGCCGGAGCTGTGATCGAAAATGGAGCTGTTCTTGTCGTGGATGAAGTCGCTGCTGACCACTTCGTCGGACGTCCAGTTCAGGATGCCCTTGAGGTAGGTTTCGCTGGCGCGCTTCATGGCCGCGGAGATCTCGGCGTAGCTGGTCTCCTTCACGGTCTTCACCGTGAGGTCGACCACGGAGACGGTCGGCACCGGAACACGGAAGGCCATGCCGGTTATCTTGCCCTTCACCTCGGGGCAAACCAGCGCGACAGCGCGGGCGGCACCGGTGGTGCTGGGGATGACGTTCTGGGCTGCCGTACGGCCACCCTTCCAGTCTTTCTTGCTCGGGCCGTCCACGGTCTTCTGCGTCGCCGTGTAGGCGTGCACCGTGGTCATGAGTCCTTCGTCGATGCCGAAGCCCTCGTGCAAGAGGACATGGACCAACGGGGCCAAGCAGTTGGTGGTGCAGCTGGCGTTGGAGATGATGTGGTGGATAGAACCGTCATACTTCTCATGGTTCACGCCCATGACGACGGTGATGTCTTCACCCTTTGCCGGAGCGGAGATGATGACCTTCTTGGCGCCCGCCACGAGGTGTCCCTTGGCCTTGTCGGCCTCGGTGAATAGACCGGTGGACTCGATGACGATATCCACGCCGAGCGCCTTCCAGGGCAGTTCAGCCGGGGTCTTGGCGGAAACGACGCGGATCTCGGCGCCATTCACGATCAGGACGTCGTCTTCGGCCTTGTCCGGAGAGGACTTGGTGGAGCTGACGGTGCCGGCGAAGCGGCCCTGCGTGGAGTCGTACTTGAGCAGGTACGCCAAGTTGTCGGCGGGGACGATGTCACCCACCGCGACGACGTTGATGTCATTGCCCACCAGTCCCTGCTCGACGAGAGCGCGGAAGACCAGACGGCCGATGCGGCCGAAACCATTGATCGCTACATTGACTGCCATAAATGTTCGTTTTCGTTAACCAGTTTACCTTACCAAAGCCAGAAACCCTATCTGGGGTGACCCGCAGGTCAACCGGGATTTCACACACCCGATGCCGCGGGTCTTTATCCTACGAAGAGGGTTGGTGTGATCCGATTTAAAGGCATCGGTGGTGATCGACCGCACCGCTTCGAGGCACCTGAGCCGGAACCATGAATTGGATGGTTCGAGCTTAGCGTCTACGGACTGCCTCAATGACCTCCGAGAGCTTCACCTCGGCCCCATTGCGGCGCTTGCTCTCATCGGCGGCTTCCATGAAGGCGAAGAGTTCCAAGGTTTCATCGATGGGCACAGGGGAGACCTGTGTCTGGAAAAACTTCACCACCTCGGCCACCATAGGCGCATACCCATCGAAGCCTCCGACATCGGCTGTGCCGAGGCTTCCGTGCGCCTGGCCCTGATAGCCTTCGACTTCACGGAAGGTACCGGTCCGTCCGCCCTTCCAAGTGCCCACGATCTCGATCTTGCCGTCGGCGGTTTTGCCGCGGCGGACCGATTCGCACCCGGTGCCCATGACCGTGAAGAGCGATTCGCATCCGTGCACCCCATACCAAAAGAGGTCGGGATGGGTCTTCTCCAAGCTGGCCGGACTGCCGCACCAAGCATTGGTCACGATGCCGATGGATCCCTTGCGGACGGCTTGACTGGTCTTAGCAAAGCGCAACGAAGACGAACTGAAGAACGGCGTCTTAGACTCGGAAGCCAAACGCGCCAGCGTGTGGACATCGCGCAGGGTTCCAGCCATGGGTTTATCAATATAAAGCGGTTTGCGAGCGGCAAACACCGGCATTGCCTGGATGACATGAGGCCGTCCATCGACGCTGAGGAGCATCACTGCATCGACTTTCGAACACAGATCTTGGATAGAGTCTACGATTTGGACGCCGTACTTTTCGCGCAAGGTGGTGGTGTAGCCTTCGACCCGGGTGATGCTGGATTCAATGTCGGGACTGCCTCCCTTGAACGCCGCTACGACCTTGGCGCCAGCCACATGATCTTTGGAGGCGGGATCGTTCAGGATTTCTGTAAAGGCTGTCGCGTGTGACGTGTCCAGTCCGATGAGACCGATCTTCAGGTCGGCAGCCTGCAGCAGGGAGGTCATGGCCAAAAGGAGGATCACGGGACCGAAGACCCGGGGGGATTTCATGAGCCGCTTTCTAGCGTCTTTTCTGCGGCGGGGGAAGGAGGGGTTTGTGAGCCTATCCGTGAGGTTCTACGAGGGCGCGCTCAGCGAACGGGGGCGGCGGTGCGCGTGACATCGGCGTCGGTCAAGCGGACCTGACCGGACCAGCGGCAGCAGGCGGTGTATTGATCACATTCCCAGAAGATCGGCATCGTCAGTCGGTGATTCCGGGAATGTGCCGATGCGGCGGAGCCTTCACGAAGGAGGCTTCTCGAAGATAGACCGGGGCCAATGTCTCGGGCGGTACCGGGTTTGCGTTGGCGCCCAACAGGGCCACGTCGCTCGCCTGAGGGTAAGCCTCGAGCGCATCGGCTCGGGCTGCCAGTTCGCTGGCGGTGGAGGTGGAGGGAAGGCCTCGAATCCAAGCGCCGAGGTCCGGACCAAACATGGGTTGCCCGCCAGTGATTCGCTGCAGCAGCAGCTCTGCGGACTCTAGATGCAGGGGGCCTGTCCAACCCTGTCCATCCCATTCCCGGACGGCGAATTCTTGCCGCTGGGCGTTGACGCAGAGGACTCGAGGGCCAGCGACCGCCGGGCGCAGCGTTTGGCGCAGCAAGGCTTCAAAAGTATCCACCGCCACCACGTCGATGCCTGTGCCCAGATGCCATCCTTGGGCCGCTGCAATGGCCAACCGGATGCCCGTGTAGCTGCCAGGCCCGATGCTAATGGCCAGGCGCTCAATGGAGGCCCGAGCCACTTGAGCTTCGGCAAGGGCTTGTTCGATCAGGTGGAAGACCGGGGTGGTTCGGCCACGGTCGTGCACCACCTGGCTGAGAACCCGTTGGCCCCCGTCGCTAATTGCCACCGAGCGGCGGTCGCTGGTGAATTCAAAGGCTAGGCAGATCATGGGTAATTTCACGGGTCGATTCATCGACCCAGCGCAAAGAGATCCGGTGGAGCGACGGCAGGAATGGAACCAGGCTGTCGATTCGCGAAAACCACTCGATAATGGAGACAGCGTCGATGGGGTTCAGGCAGGCGTCGAGTCCGGCCGAGTGCAGATCCTCGGCCGATCCCAATCGGTACAGGTCGAGGTGTTGGATCGGCAAACGTCCTCCGCGGTATTCGTGGACGAGCGCGAAGGTTGGGGAATGAGCTCGGGATGCGCA
Source organism: Verrucomicrobiota bacterium (assembly GCA_039796015.1). GTDB lineage: Bacteria > Verrucomicrobiota > Verrucomicrobiia > Limisphaerales > UBA9464 > SXXZ01. The sequence continues at coordinate 3,201 of JBDKKQ010000474.1, read as the reverse complement.
GCCCAGCCCTCGAACGAAACCACGAACGAAGGCCGTCTTGCCGGCACCCAGATCACCATCGAGGCCTACGACCCAGCCGGCCTGAGCCGCACGCCCCACCTGTTCGCCAAGAGCCTCGGTTTGCTCCGGGGATGTGGTCCGCACGGTCGGCATTATTCGAAGTGTTGGAATCCGTGGCCCAGAGGCTTGAGTCCGCGCTCGTCCCGCAAAAAGAGCCCGGGCCGATTGTTCAGTCTGCCCACGCAGGTGAGGCGGGTTTCCGGAAAGCGCGCCTTCCAGCCGTCAAGCAGTCGCACGGCATCTGCGGGCGCCACGGTGAGGACGAGTTCAAAATCCTCGCCATCGGTTAGGGCAGCCACGACGGCCGGTTTGGCCATATCACCGGAGCGGGCCCGAAGTCTTGCTGCATGACGGATGGGCAGGGCTGGAGCCAAGATTTCGCCCCCGGGAACTTGGCTGGCTTGGAGGATATGTTGCAGGTCGCCGGCGAGCCCGTCGCTGAGGTCTATCATGGCGTGGATGTCGAAGTGCTCGGCCAACCAGCGCGCTTCGGTGAGGCGGGGTTCGAAGTCGAGATGGTGTCCCTCGATGGAACCTCCCAGTTCACCGGTGACGAAGACCGCGTCGCCCACCTTCGCGCCCGACCGGAGGACGGCGCGTCCTGTGGGTACCGTGCCCAGCAAGGCGACATTCAGGAACAAGGCGCCCGGGCTCCGGGTGGTTTCCCCGCCGACGAGCGCTATGCCGACCTGACTCGCAAACTGGGCCATGCCCCGATAAATGGCTTCGATCCTTTCGGGAGAGAATCCGGCGGGAAGCCCCAAGGTGATGACGGCCGAGGTGGGGGTGCCGGCCATGGCAGCCATGTCGCTCACGGCGCGAGCCAGGGCTTTTCGCCCCACTTTTTCACCGGGGGTTTCAGCGGTGAAATGGACTCCCTCCACCACGGCATCGGTCTTGAAGAGCTGTTGTTGGCCCGCGGCCGGGGGCGCCAGCACCGCGCAATCGTCGCCTGCGCCCACCACCACGGAGTCGTTGAGCGGCAGCAGCGACTTGAGTCGGTTGATGAGTTGAAACTCGTTCATGCGTCCGGATTGGGGCAGAGAAACATCAGCCATCCGAACTCAGTCGAGGTTCTCGACGCGCAAAACCACCGGGGTGGATTTCACCACAGGGAGTTTGCCGATCGTCGCCAAGGCTTTACGAACCGACAGGTTGCTGGCGGCGTCGAGCATGAGGATGACCGGAACGGTTTCGCCCGTGTGTCCTTCGGGCTGGATGATGGAGGAAATACCGATCTTGGCCCCAGCCAGCACAGTGGCGATGCGCGCAAAGACGCCGGGTCGATCGGAGACATCGAGCCGGACGTAGAACCGTGACGAGATGGAGTCCATCGAAGCCACGGTGCCTTGGCCATTGTGGCTGACGAACGGGGGAACCCGGTGATGGTTTCCGGCGCGCAAGTCGAGGGCTGCATCGGCCAGGTCTCCCAAGACGGAACTGGCGGTGGGGTCCTGACCCGCTCCGCGTCCGTAGAATAAAGTGTCTCCCACGGTGTCACCGCGGACGGCCACGGCATTGAAGGCGTGGTTGACCGAGGCGAGCACATGGGTATTGGGAACGAGGGCCGGGTACACCGACACCTGGATGGCAGAATCTTGACCGTCGTCGGTCGTCTTCTTGGACTTCTTTCCTTGGGCTGGGGCTGGAGCTGCGACCGGCTGGATGATCCCGAGCAGCTTGATGGTATAGCCCAGTTGCCCGGCAAATTGGATATCGAGCTTGGAAATGTGGCGGATGCCCTCGGTATGGATGCTGCCCGGTTTAACCCAGAAGCCGTGGGCCAGCGAGGCGAGGATTCCAAGCTTTTGAGCGGCGTCGTGGCCGTCGACGTCGAGCGACGGTTCAGCTTCGGCGTAGCCCAAGCGTTGAGCATCGGCCAAGACATCCGCGAACTCGGCCCCCTCAAGCTTCATCCGGGTGAGGATGTAGTTGCAGGTGCCATTGACGATGCCGGCGATGCGCGTGATCCGGTTTCCGGCGAAGGATTCCCGGAGCGCCTTGATGATGGGAATGCCCCCGGCGACGGCGGCTTCGTAGTAGAGGTTCGTCTGATGCTTCGCAGCCAAGGCGAAGAGTTCTGGGCCGTGGGCCGAGAGGAGAGCCTTGTTGGCGGTGACCACCGGCTTGCCCAGTTTGAGGGCTGCGCGGACCACCTCGCGTGCTGTTGTCACTCCGCCCATCAATTCTACCACGAGCTGGACCTTGGGATCATGCACCACCTCGCTCCAGTCGCCGGTCAGCACCGAGGCAGGTACGGTGAAGCCGCGGGTCCGCTTCGGATCGCGCACGGCCATGCGGACGACGTTCAATCGGACTCCCAGCCGAGCGGCCATGAGATCGCTGTTGCGTTGCAGCGCTTGCCAGACGCCACCACCCACTGTGCCGCCACCGACTAAACCCAAGTTAACCTGCTCCATCATAGAGGGACCAAGAGTGACCCTGCATGCCTCCCGGGAACAACGGGGTTTTTTGCGTGGGTTGTCTCCGATCTGTTTTTTCTCGGGTCTTTCACCCACGGCTCCGCGACCTCAAATTCGCTGCCAGGGGGGAGGTTTTTCGAACTTCAGGGAAATCAATGGGTTCAGATATTCCCAAGGACGAGGCTCGGTGCGCCGGGTTCGCGGATGGTCTCAGCACCGGCATAGCCGAATCCCGGACCCGTGAGGGTAGAGAGATCTACGCGACCATCGCGCCGTCGATAGAGACCTGGGTGAACCGTGGCCTCCAGGTCACTGGCCGCCGGGTAGAACTGCATGGCGTTAGTCTCGACTCCGCGCAGGGTAGGTAGGTGCGCCGCCAGCAAGCAGTGGGGAATTTGAGCCAAGCGGGGATTGGTTAGGTCCTGCACCATCAATTGCATTCCATGGGCCTGGGCCCAGGCGGCCGAGAGCAAAGCTCCGGTCTGGGTTTTGCAGGTCTTGAGGGCCACACCGGTCCAACCCAGTTCCCGGCCGAGGCGTACCAAGCGCCAGTCATGGGCGCTTTCATCGAGGAACAGGGGCTTGCGCCGGCTCACTTCGTGCACCGGAATCGGATGCGCCTCCAAATCGTAAGGGAAGGGTTGCTCGACGTAAGTCAGCGCCTGGAAGAGGTCGAGATGGTCGCGCTGGAGTTGGTCGAGGATTTCGCACACGTAGG
>JBDKKQ010000473.1:0-5201 GCA_039796015.1 Verrucomicrobiota bacterium | reverse complement strand
GCTGCCGAAAAGGAGGTGGTCACCAACCCCAGGCCGGCCGCCCGCCGCTGGGGAGGTATCAGGTCGGAAGCCACGGTCATGACCAAAGATCCACAGAGGCCGCCGAAGACACCGCAAATCGACCGAGCCACGGCCAGCATCGGAGCGCTGTGAGCCAACGCACACCCCAGGGTGCCGACAATAAATCCGAGGTAGGTGAGTATGAGCAGCGACCGCCGCTCGAACCGATCAATGAAGGTGGATCCAAAAAAACCTGCCAAACCCGAGGCCACCGAGTAACAGCCCAGCAGCGCACTAAATCCCGCAGGACCGATGTGGAGTTCCCTCATCAACTGGGGTCCCAGCGGGAGCATGACCATGAAATCCAAGACATGGGTGAACTGCACGGCCGCCAGGAGCAGCAGGAGTCGTCGTTCACGGGATTCAATCATCGGATCTCTTTAGGGGCTCTACCGGCCCAAACAGAGAGCCGCACTGTTACCACGCTTTGAACGAAAGCCAACCCCAGAGCCTGACATTGAAACCTCTTGAAACCTCTTGAAGCGTGCAAAATTTAATCAAACCCGCCAGAACGCAGGGAGTTTCAGTGACTACCCCACCCAAAAGGCTTCCTTTCCGGAGACCTCTGCGTGGCGGTAGGCTGAAGGGGTGACGAGCGCTTGGATCAACCGAGAGACGCAGCGGTACCCGGTGGCGATTTTGGCCGGGCTGGCCGGTGCCTTGGCTCATCCAACTCCGGGTTGGGCCGGGCTGGCTTGGATTGCTCCCGCGCTCTTGTGGTTTGGGGCCTGCGGACTGCGCGGACCAGAGGGTTTTCGCTACGGCTACGTCGCCGGGCTCGTCCACTTTCTGGTGCTGCTGCGCTGGATGCGCCACATCCCCTATCCCGTCGGAGCCTATGCCGGATGGGTGGCATTGAGCGCTTACTGCGCTTTGTTCCCCGCGCTTTGGATTCGACTCGGGCTACAAATCACGCAAGGGGGCGACCGCCGACGCGAGCGGAATGCCGATCATCCGCCCACCGACCGGCAGACCGGGAGTTGGCACGACTGGCTCTTGGAGGCTCGGGCCTATGCTCGGCAACCCTGGCCTTTGAGGGCTTCGCAACTAGTGACCCTTGCTCTGGCCTGGGTGGCCCTGGAGTACCTGCGCTCCCACCTCTTGAGCGGATTCCCCTGGGCTCCTCTCGGCGTGAGCCAGTGGCGGCAATTACCCCTCATCCAACTAGCGAGCGTCACCGGGGTATACGGCGTTTCCTTCCTGGTGTGCTGGAGCAGTCTAGCTCTGGGAGGGGCCTTCCTCAGCATGGGCCTGCGTCCGGAATCGCGCTGGAACTGGACTGCGGAAGCCCGACTGCCTCTGCTGGTGACATTGATGGTCATGGGCTGGGGGTTCTGGGAGGTCATGGGCTACCGCCGTCTGGAGCGCCAAGCCAACCCCGAAACCGTCCGCTTGGGTCTCGTTCAGCCCTCGGTGCCGCAGACCCTTCAATGGGATCCCGACGAACAAGGGCGCACTTTTGCCAAGATTGAGGGCCTGTCCCGTCAAGCGTTGGCGCTGGAGCCCGAGGTACTCCTCTGGCCCGAGGGAGCCTTTGGCCTCACGGACACCAACTACGCTCGCATGGTGGCACTGCTCGGGAAGAACGGGCCGGACTGGATTCTGGGGGCCGACGATTCCGTGGCCCGGGAAGGCGGGGCCGGAGATCGACCCGCCGTGGCCCGCTACAACGCAGCCTTCCTGCGACGCGCCGATGGCTCCATGCCACCGGCCTACTGGAAGCGGCGACTCGTTCCCTTCGGCGAATACGTCCCACTGGCCCGCTGGCTCCCCTTCCTTAAGTGGATCACACCCATCGGCGATGGGTTTGAAAGTGGCGATCGCCCCTGGACCTTCCGCCTCACTGGGGGCGCCACCGTGGCCCCGGTCATTTGCTTTGAGGACGTCTTCCCGCACGGCATCCGGGACCATATCCGTCCGGAGGTCGATTTCATTCTCTGCCTCACCAACGACGGCTGGTTCGCGGAGAGCGCAGCGCAGTGGCAACACACCGCCAGCGCGGTCTTCCGGTCCGTAGAAAACGGAGTCGCCTTGGTGAGGGTTTGCAACAACGGCCTCACCGGCTGGTGGGACGCCTGCGGCACCCCGCGCGACGTCCTGGGCGACTCGACAGGCCAGGTGTATTCACCCGGCATCCTCTTGGCCACCGTGCCCATTGGGCTCCCTCACACCGAGACCCCCTATCACCGACACGGCGACGTGTTCGCCCAAGGCTCTCTGGCCCTGGTAGCCTGGCGCCTTCTCCGTTCCCTGCGGCGACAGTCAATCGGGTCCGAGCCAGGGACACCTCAGGGATACAGCAAGTAAGGCTGTCGGAGCGCTTCGAAGGCCTTCAAGTCCGACTCGATACGGGCCATGGCCGGGGCAAGGTCGGCACCCGATTCCAACAAGGGCCGCACCTTCGCTGTGCCCATCAGGCGATCGAAGGTAGCCCCTTGGAAAGAGAGCTGGCTCGGATACAACCGCCGCACAGTCTCCAGGAGTCGGAGTGTGGTGGCCACCGAACGGAAGCGGGCCGCATCGGTCACATGAATCTGGCTGCCTCCGCAAAGTTCTCCGCGGTGCTTCGAGAAGGACGGTGTGAACCACGCCTCCCGAAAGACGACCCCGGGCAGATGGAGTGCGTTGAGGGCGTCGGTCAATTCCCTGCCCCGGATCCAGGGCGCACCGAAGAACTCGAAGGGTCGAGTGGTTCCGCGACCCTCGGAGAGGTTCGTTCCCTCGAGCAGCACCTGGCCCGGATAGACGCGCGCGGTGTCCAGGGTAGGCATATTGGGCGAGGGCATCACCCAAGGCAGGCCCGTCTGCGCGAACTCCAGGGAACGCGACCACCCGGTGACCGGTGTCACCGTCAAGGTCACCGGCTTGGCCAGGAAGCGCGCGTTAAACAGGCGAGCCAGCTCACCCACGGTCATTCCGTGGCGCATAGGAATCGGCTGGATACCCACCAACGACACCCACTCGGGGGCCTCCAGCACAGGACCCTCCAGCACGACGCCCCCGAGTGGGTTGGGCCTGTCGAGCACGAGCAATGGGATGCCATGCTCGGCACAGGCCTCCATGGCCTTGGAGAGTGTGCCCACGTAGGTGTAGGCCCGCGAACCGACATCCTGGATGTCAAAGACCATGAGATCGATGCGTTCGGCCAAGGGGGCATTGGTGGGGATACCCGGGCTGCCGCGGACCATCCCGGCGATATTGGTCAGCATGGGGCCCGTGGGCTTAAAGGTTTTGCCGTACAGGCTGAAGAGCGGGAGCCCCAGCACCGAATCCCACTGAAACCCCACCTTGTCACCCGCCTGCGCGTTGCCTCGAACCCCGTGCTCCGGCCCGTAGAGTGCCACCAACTCGAAGTCCTTCCGTTGGCGCAGTTTCAAGGGCAGTGACTCCAAGTCGCGCGTCACGCCGGTGGGGTTGGTGATTAAGCCAATCCGTTTGCCCCGCAGCGGCGACGCCTCGTCGGCCACCAGGTGATCGGCGCCGGTGCGAATCTCGGCCCGGACCTCGCCCAAGCTCCTCGAGCCAAGACACAACCAAGCCGCGAGCAGGGCCCAACTCCCCAAACTTCCATGCGGACTCCTGCAGGGAATACGACCGACTCCTTCGATAGGTTGATGTGAAAACGGCATAAGCAATGGGTTCACTCTCATTCTGGAAATTGGAACGCATAGAGGTCGGCGTCTTTCAGGACCCACCGGAGGCGCACGGGCGTCCCCCGCAACGCAGACACGTCGGATCCCCCCGCCCAGGTGATCGTTCGCTCAAGGTCGTCGCCCAACCCATCAAGACCTTGGCCATTAAGTTCGTGGGAATCCACCTCCAGGAACGCAGTGGGAGCATGGGCTTTATCCAACGCGACCCCGACCCACCGGTCAAACCCTCCGGACTCTTCCAGTACGATCCGCACCGATTTCTTGCCGCTGAGCCTGCGGAGCCTTCTTCCTCTTTGGCCGCGTTCCGGTCAGCGTTTGGCCGATGAAGGTACGGTGGGTCGATTCGACAGTACGTTTCCGGATGCGACCTCCGGAAGTAGTAGAGTGGATGGCGACAGGACAGTGTGCCGGCCAGATCCAAATTGGCCCCTTGGCCCAGGACCAATGGGCCTACCGCCTGGAGCTGAACCCCGGGCCCGAATGGAAAATCACCAACCAATCCGGACGCTGGCACGTGGCTGTTCCCCGTTCAGCCGTGCAGCACTGGGCCAGTTCAGAAACCATCACCCTGGAATACCTCACTCCCTGGGGCACCCAACTTATCCTTGAGAAGGATCTTCCCCGGCGCCACCTCCGGACCGGGAACGGGGACACCGATAGCACGGCCCATCAGAAGACTTCGCGAGCAATGCCGTAGAGCAGGAGGAGAAGAAGGCTCAACGACAGCAGGAAACGGCGGCGGGCAATCTTGCGTTCGTAGCGGAGGGGACGCAAACCGTGAACCGAACCGGCCGCCATCAAGTGAACCAAGCCGGAAGGGCGACGGGGTTGCCCCCCAAATCGCTGCACCCAGCGCTGCCAGGCCTCAACGAGGTTAAAACGATCAGTCGGCACCGAGGATCCCGAACGCGAGCCCGCCACACTCATGGGAGTCGGAGCCGGAACGGCACGCGGCGGAACTGCTCCGAAGGGCTGGGTGGCCTCTCGAGGGCGAGGCGGCAAGAGTCGGGCCGGAGGCAGCGGCCGAGCTGAAAGGTCGGAGATGCGCCGCTGAATGACCTCGATTTCACGGTCCAACTCGGCCTGGCGGACCGACATCGGATCCTTTGCTTTAGTGAACCAAGCAATGATCTTCGATAGCCCGTGCTCAACGCTTGAGGGCCAGAACCACAGCCAAGGCAAAGACTCCCAGGCCGAGCAAGGCCACCGGCCAATTGAAGGCCAAGCCCAGACGAGCCAATTGAGCGGTGGTCAGTCCGGTCAGCAGTGAAACGGGCGCAGCAGACCCAGTGGGCTGTCCGGCAGCGGCCGAGCCCTCTTCCAACAGCGACCAAGCCATGCGCGCCTGGTTCCACTCCATTCGAGCATTTTCAATCGCTGCCAAGGCCCGGGCCAATTCTGTCTCCCAAGTGGTGTCCGTCCAGGTCTGCTCGTTGAGTCCCTGCACATTGCCCAGCGCACCTCGCAACCCCTCTAGCGTGCGTCCCA
>JBDKKQ010000472.1:0-4167 GCA_039796015.1 Verrucomicrobiota bacterium | reverse complement strand
GTCGCCAAGACATTGCCCTTGGCCATGCGGTCGGACTCCATCAAGTCGAGCGTGGTGGAGGATACGTGGATCTCCCCGCAGGCGACCGCTTCTCGGAACAGGGCGGGCTTGGCCGAGACATCCACCATGCGAGCCTCGCCGCGTTCGTCCAGATGGCTCAGGCGCGCGCCAGTGATGGTCGTCGGAGTTGCGTGGGTGATGATAGGGTCGGACTCAGGCATAGCGGCCAGTGCGGTGCTCGGGCTTGAAGAATTCTTGGAGCAGACGATCGACTTGCAGCAACCCATCGCGGGTCAATTCCAGGTGGGTGCTCGATTCCATCAAGAACCCCCAACCTTTGAGGATCGCCAAGGGAACAGCGAATCGAGTCCGGGGATCTTCTCCGAATTTCTCGGTGAAGGCATCGATGCTGACGCGGCCCAGTTTTAGTTGGAGAATGAACTCACGCAGGTAGCGCTCGTCGTCCGGAAGGACATAGGCGCGATGGGTGGGAAGCTGCCCCGCATTGACCGCATCGACGTACGGTTGGAAGTCGTGGTGGTTCTGATAGTGCATCTGGTTGAGGTGACCGAAGCTGGCCACGCCGATGCTCAAGAGGTCGGCTCCACTGAAGAGCCCCTGTCGGTACTCGAACTTCACCCGTGCGGGATCTTTCACGACGGTCGTAGTGCTGGTCACGGTGTAGCCACGCGCCTCGAAGGCTCGGAATGCCTCGTCCACCCAACGCCGTTTGGTGTCCCAGTCGGCCACAGGTGCCACCAGCTTCCCCTCGGCTTTCATTTGTCGGTAAATGCCCGTGTTGTAGGGCACCTCCATCTGGTAGATGGTCACGGAGTCGGGTTCCAAGGCCACTGCCTTGGCGACGGTTTCCTGCCACTTCTCGGGCGTCTCCTCCACCATGCCAGCGATGAGGTCGATATTGATTTGGGGGAAACCAATTTCTCGGGCATAGCTGTAGGCCCTCTCGACTTCCTTGGAGCGATGAGCCCGACCGTTGATCTCCAGAATGGCGTCATCGAAATGCTCGATGCCCAGGCTCAGTCGAGTGACACCCATTTCCCGGATGGCCCGCAGCTTGTGGTCGGTGAGTGTTCCGGGTTCGGCCTCGAAGGTGATTTCTGTCGCCTCATCCCAGGGAAGCAATCGCTTCATGCCTTCGGTCAGATAGCGGAGTTGGTCCGGAGACAAGTAGCTCGGAGTCCCTCCACCGAAGTAGATGAAGCGGGGTTTTCGCCCGCCGATCACTGCCTTGGGAGCATAGGAAGCGAGGTCTTTGAGCAGGGCATCCAGATAGGTCTTGATGTCATCGGCGTTCTTGTCGGTGTAGACGCGGAAGTAACAAAAGTGACACCGCTTCCGGCAGAAGGGAATGTGGGCGTAGAGTCCCAGCGGTACTCCGGGTTGAGGGGCCTGATCCAGAGTCTGATGGAAGGCCGGGACGGCCTCAGCATTCCAGAAGGCAAACGGGGGATAATTGGCAACGAAGTAATTCCCGGCGGTTGTCTCCCGCTGCATGGGCGGTCCCGAGGTTGTGGGCGGCGGGGCAATGGTGACGGTGCTCATGGTCGCGCTGTAGGTAAGTCCGAAGCTTCGGCCCATGGGGACGGTCGTCAATGGGGCAGAGTATCGGTTTCATTCAACTCGCTGCATCCCGGGGCGCGAGTTCTTCGAAAGAGGGAGCTCTCGGAGGTTAGCCGCGGCGGGGCGGTCCTGGAAAAAAAGCGTTGGTGGTCTGCTGATATCGACGGTAGGCCTCACCCTTGGACTTCACCGACAATGCCTCGGTCATGGGGACGCCGGTGACGTTTACCAGGAAGTGGTACATCAGCGCCGGTGCCAAAAGTCCGATCCAGCCCCAGGGGCTGCCGAGCGCAAAGACGCCATAGCCCAGCCAGACTAGCCATTCGCAGAAGTAGTTGGGATGCCGGGAGTACCGCCAAAACCCTTCTTGGCAGACTTGCCCGCGACGAGCGGGATCGGCACGGAATCGGGCTAATTGGTGGTCTGCCAGAGATTCACCCAAGATGCCCACGGCCCAAAGCAGGAGGCCTATCCAGAAGCACCCACCCACCCATCCGGATAACTCTGTGGGCGGTCGTAGGCTGCTAATGAGCCAGGGCGTGGAGAGGACCACTTGCAGGCCACCCTGAAGCAGGAAGAACCCGAGCATTTTTTGGTCAGTTTGTGCTCCCCACTCCTTCCGAAGTTGGGCGTAGCGAACATCTTCCACCGGATGGTGTGCCCGGACTCGGATCAGGAGGTGCAGGCCGAGGCGCAGGCTCCAGAGAGTGACCATGAGGGTCAGGGGCAGTCTGGAAATCAGTGCCTCCCGGAACTCGATCCCTCCGGCGGGCGCCGAGGATTGGTGCCATGCCGTGGCCAGCAGGTAGAGGAGCACCAATGGGGTGAAACCTGCGGACCACACGATGTCCACAATCCCGAAGTTCCGAAGACGACGGGCGACTTGGAAGGTCAATACCATCTCCGCCACCACAAACGCCAATCCGAGAAGGATGAGAGTCAGTGGGGTGGGTAGGTTCATGCGGTGAGCCCTTCCTGACTCACACCGACATCAGGCTGCGGTTGTTGGGGGCTGTCCAGGTGGCCTGCACCACGGTAATATTCCGCCAAAGAAAAGCCGACTCGCAGTAGGCCAGATAGTAGTTCCAGGTGCGGATGAAATGATCATCGAAACCCTGAGCGCGTACTTCGTGGAGGCCCTGGTTGAAGCGCCCGCGCCACTGGCGCAGCGTGCGGCCATAATCGAGGCCCATGTCGTGGAGACTGTGCAGGTGGAGACTCCCGGTCCGCTGCATCGATTGGTTCACGCGGTTGAGTGAGAGCAATAGCGAGCCCGGGAAGATGTGCTTCTGGATCCAGTCCACGCTACGGCGCAACTCGGCATGGCGCGAATCGGGATACGTAATGAACTGGGCGGCGAAAATTCCGTTCGGCTTGAGCAGGCGTTGGACGCTCTGACAGTAAGTCTCGAGGTACTGATCGCCGATGGCCTCCATCATCTCGATGCTGACGATCTTGTCGAATTGGCCGGTCAGTAAACGATAGTCGATGACCTTCACTTCTGCCCGGTCGGCGATACCTTCTCTCTCAAAGCGTTCCCGACAGTAGGTGGCCTGCGCCTCGGACAATGTGATCGTGGTGACCCGGACCCCATGCCGGTGCACCGCATGGCTAGCCATTCCGCCCCACCCGGAGCCGATTTCTAGCAAATGATCGCCCGCCTTCAGTCGCAGTTCTTTCGCTAGCCGCTCGTACTTGGCGGTCTGGGCGGCCTCCAACGATTGATCGGGTGATTCGAACAAGGCCGCCGAGTAGGTCATGGTGGCGTCGAGCCACTGCGAGTAGAACGCATTCCCGAGATCGTAGTGGGCCGCAATGTTGGAGCGGGAACCCGTGAGGGAGTTGCGGTTGAGAAAGTGCCGCAGTTGGTTGGCGGCATTCAGGACTGTGAAGCGCAGTCGCTTTCGGGCTGAGCCTGACATCGAAGGGGCTTGCTCCACATTCGCGCAGAACCAGGCGATTACTGCGGCTAAGTCGGGCGTCTCCCAGTCCCCGTCTTGATAGGATTCACCGAAGCCGATGTCGCCGCCAATGGCGCAGCGGGTGAAGAAACGCCAACGACGCAGGTGAATTTCCGCGGACGGAGTCTGGCCGGGAGTTCCAAATTCTCGGGTCGATCCGTCTGGGCAGACTATTCGCAGATGCCCCTCGGACATGGGCTGAAAAAGCGAGGTGACCAAATTCAGGGCGATGGACTCGAGCCACCGCGGCGTCAGGGCCGTCGGGTTCAGGGCAGCCCCCGAAACACCGCCGGAGGGAGTTCCGCCGGACGCGGTGGCAATCGTCGGAAGGATCGACTCGTGATGGGTGCGGCTCATGGTGAAATTGTAACTTCTAACGTTGGACTTAATTGTCAGAACCACAACCGCAGGATTTGCGGTATGCCTGTCAGGATTTGCGTTATCTCGGACCGGTCGATGGGTTGGGTCCGGAACCGGAACTGGAACCGGCATTGGCATTGGCATTGGCATTGGCATTGGCGATCGACGAGTGAGCCCGGAAGACCCCCCGTTGCAAGTCGCGGCCCTGAGACTTGGCGTACCAAGGAACCCCTTTCAACCATAACCGGAGGGCCTGCCAGTGAAT
>JBDKKQ010000471.1:0-4943 GCA_039796015.1 Verrucomicrobiota bacterium | reverse complement strand
GGTGAGAGCCACAGGCCCAGCTTCGTTCCCATGGGCTGCAACGCAGCCAACAGAGGTTTGAATCCATTGGGAAATCCATTGGTGTTTAGATCCCACAGGCTCTTCTTCGCATCCCAACCGTCATCCAAGGTGAAGCTGTCAAAGGCAACCCGGTGCGGATCGAAGAGGTTTCGTTTGAACTGCCCGATCAGGTCCAAACTGTTTACTTCTGTGGCGGGTGACACGGTGGTCCACGTGTTGTAGTCCACTTGCACAGCGGGCAACGCCGGACGGTGGCGTCCCTGGGCAATATAGGCTCGAAATCTGGAGGCAACCGATTTGGCAGGCGCGACACCAAGAACGGCTATCTTGCTGATGAACTTCGTTGTGATCGTGCGACCCGGTAGATGACTGAGCGTCAGGAATCCAGAGGCGTAGTGATTGTAGCCGGCGGGAAATTCCAGACCCCAAAATGTGTCTTCGAGAAAAACCGGCTTTCCAAAACCAGTCTTACGATCGACGCCCCAAACGTTGTTCAACAATTCTTCGGGAGGCCCGGTTTCCTGATCGAGACACTGGCCCTCCAACCCAATTTTCCAAACCTCGACCTGGCGTAACAGCATCGGCGCAGTGGGGGAAAACTCGAGATGACGGCGCAGGAAGAAATCGTCATCCAACAGTTCATAAACCACCGCAACATCGCCCGCTCCGCCCCGCAAAAGCAGGCTCAGGCGCTGGCCACCTGGGATTCCTGTGCGCTGCACCTGATGTACTTTGAAGTCCTTGGATTGCAGCGGTGCCTGTCCTTCCCGACTCAACGAAAAGTCATCGGCGCTCAGCGTGATGATCCGATTCGAGACACGCTGGTGCAAAGTGGTTGCCGCGATTCGGTCACCCGTCTTTTGGAAGCGCAGTTCCAGGTATTGGTTGCCGATCACCGTTTCTGCGTTCTCTCCGCGAGCGATGCCTTCCAAAATCGCGAGCACGAGGAGTAATTGAAGGACTTGTTTCATTCGGGTTGAAAAATGATCTGTTGATAAACTCCTCAGACCGACTGGTAGACGCGCGCAAAAGCTACGGGATTTTCCTCGTCGGACAGGTCACTCGATCTCCCTTCTTCACTCTTCATTCTCCGAGATATCCAATCGGCCTCAGACTTTGGATCTGGCACCGTGCTGACACCAGAAAGACGAGGCCCATCGGCCAAGGAAAAGATGGCAGCAGCCACAGAACCGCCGACCTAGGCATCACGAATACAGACATGGCGAAGTCCTGGGAAGCGGACAAAGCCTTGGAAAGTTTTCGGCTAACCGGTCAGCCTCGCCCCTCTCACACCCCACCGTCGCGACCGAAGAGGTCCTTTGCCAATTTGATAAAGACTCGCATGCGTTACCTCCGATCATTGTCCGACTTGTGCGGCCGCCTGATCTCCATTGGGGGTACCGGGCTGCTGCTACTTCTGCTGTCAGCTCAGGCCGCGGAGACTCGCAAGCCTTCGGTCTTAATTCCTCTCCGACCTCTCGATTCGGCTTCCGGTTCACGGGTGAGTTTCCAACGCGATATCCGCCCCATATTGCTCGACGCCTGCGTCGAATGCCATTCCACCGAAGAACACAAGGCCGGCCTCGATGTGTCGACCGTGGATGGCCTGAAACGGGGCGGCAAAAAAGATGGTCCCGGAGTGATCCCGGGGAAACCCGATGAAAGCCCGATGGTGCGCCACATCCGCGGTTTGGCCGACGCGGCTCAAATGCCCAAGGGGGCACCGGCGCTGAACGCGGAGGAACTGCATCTCATCCGACAGTGGATCGCCGCAGGGGCTCTGGATGATTCCATGGCCGCAGCCAAAACCCTTTCAGCGCCCAACCCCTCCCAACACTCTGCGCTCAAAGCCGGCCGCCTTCTCGATCGTTTGGTCTACGACGCGTTATCACCCCAGGAGCGTTTTGTGCAGACACGCCGGTATCGAGTTTCCTTTCTACCGGATCAAACGTCTCCACCCGGTCCGGGAAATCCCATCGATGCCTTTATTAGTGCGAAATGGCGCGAGGCAAAACTCCCTGAGTCCGAGGTGCCACCCGCCCTCTGCGACGACTCCACCTTCGCACGCCGCGCGTATCTCGACCTCACCGGTCTCATTCCGCCCCTCCAAGAAGCTCAGGCGTTTGTTGCCGATCCAACACCCGACAAGCGAACCCTGCTCATTGAGCGCTTGCTCTCGCGCACCAACGATTACGCCGCGCACTGGACCCCCTTCTGGGAAGATGCGCTGGGAAGCTCCCCCACAGACATCAACGGTGGCATCGGATCCCGAGGCAACCATCGACAGTGGATCCTCGATAGCTTCATGGCCAACAAGCCCTTCGATTTGTTCGTCGCTGAGCTCATCGACCCCACGCTGCCCGGCTTCCGGAAGCCCAAAGAATATACGCCCAACGGACGGCATGTCGTCAGCGGCTACATCAAGAATGAGACCCATGAGGAGACGCTTCAAAGTGCTGCCAATGTGAGTCAGGTCTTCCTCGGTACCGGAATGAAGTGTGCGAGCTGCCACAGCCATTTCCTCAATAAGGAATGGCCACAGGCGCGCTTCATGGCCTTTGCCGGGATGTTCGCTCCTGGAGACCTCGAACTCATCCGCTGCGAAACCCGGACCGGTCAACGCATCCCGGCGAAATTTCCTTTCGAACTCGATGGCATGAGCCTGGAGGTTCCCACCGATCTAACCCATCGCCTCCATCGGGTGGCGCAGATGCTGGTCGATCCGCTCAATCCACGTTTCTCAAAGAGCATTGTGAACCGATTGTTCAAGCGCTACTTGGGCTTGGGATTGATCGAGCCCGCGGACGATTTCCGCAGCGACCTTCCCGCCAGTCATCCCGAATTGCTCGATTGGCTCGCACAGGATCTTGTGCGGCACGACTTTGATCTCCGCCACACCCTCCGATGGATTCTAACGAGCCGCACCTACCAGACGGCGTATCGCCCTGAGCGTGCCGACCGCTTCGATATTTTGAACCCTGGAAACCCCCGCTATTTCCGATCTCCGACGCTGAGGCGTCTTACCGCGGAGCAATGGCTGGACAGCATCCGAATGGCGACCCGCAAGGGGTGGAAAAACGAAGACCGGGCCTATCGCAAGGAAGACTCCACTCCCCTCACCCGCGCCTTGGGAAAACCCGCTGCACGCAGTGAGGTGAGCACCGCTCGGCCCGACGACACCGCGGTCGTACAATCGCTCGAACTTCTCAACGGACCCGAGCTCCACCGCATGGTGTCTTCGGCTGAGATCATCGAAGGTTTTAGCCAGTCCGCAGCGTCGCCTGAGGAGACGGTGCAACGTCTTTACTGGCTCACGCTGAGCCGAATGCCCAGCGCGGCAGAACGCGCCCGGATGACTTACCATTTGTCCGGCGCGAATGGGCCAAAGGCTCTCTCGGAAGCAATCGGTGATATTCTCTGGGTGTTGTTCGTCAGCCCCGAGTTTCAATACATCCGATAGTCCTGGCCGCATCGCATTTTAACCCAACCCCGCTCCCCCAAAACACCGGCCCACCCAGCGCCATGAACACCCGATTGGACCGCCGACAATTCCTTCAAAGAAGCTCCTTCGCTGCCGCCGCTGCCGCCGGGTTTAACCCGTGGACGGCCAGTGCCGCCGAGGCGGAGGTGGCCGCGAAAACCCCGCTCACCCCGAAGGCGGACGCCATGATTTTGATTTGGCTCCCCGGAGGCATGGCGCAAACCGACCTCTGGGATCCGAAGCAGCACACTCCGTTTCGGTCGGGCATGAAGGGCAGCGAATTGCTCGGCACTTGCCCGAAGATCCCCACGGCAGCCGACGGAATTTTCTTGGGAGAGGGATTGGAGTCCATCGCCTCGGTGATGGATCAAGGCACCCTTCTGCGCAGCCTCACCAACGACACCAAATTCGGGGCCATTCATCTCAAGGCGCAACATTACGCCATGACCAGCTACCTGTTTCCGGTGGGGGTCCAGGCTCCGAGCATCGGATCGGTGATTGGTCGCACATTGGGTCGTCGTAATCCCGCGGTGCCGCCCTACATTTACATCGGCCGGGACATCGACACCTCGGATGCCGAGCGCCTCTTCATTAGTGAATACCTGGGGCCGGGATTCTATGGCGTGAACCACGCTCCATTCATGGTGCCCGATCCTTCCAAAGGCATGGCGACCCTCACTGCGGCCGCGGGAATGACGGTGGATCGTCTCGACCGCCGCCAAGGATTGCTCAAGGAAATCGCCGGGTTATCAGCCCAAGAGCTCCGCGATTCTCCCAAGGCTCAAGAGCACCTCAAGACCTTGGAAGAAGCCCGCGCGATGATGGATTCCCCGGTGAAGGCCGCCTTCGACTTCGCTCAAGAGGAAAAGCCAGAAGTCATCGCTGCGTACCAACCCAAGATTGCCGCCTCCGAGCAGCTCGACCCGGGATATTTCAATGGCAGCCGTTTCGGCAACGGGCTGCTCCTGGCACGACGCTTGGTGGAACGGGGCGCCCGCTTTGTGCAGGTCGAATATCAGTATGGCCCTTTCCAAGGATTCGACATGCACGAGAACGGCCACCGGCGCATGAAGGAAATGAAGCGCCAAATCGATGGCCCCATCGCCCAACTCATCGGCGACCTAAAACAGCGCGGCCTTCTGGAGCGCACACTGGTGTGCATCATGACAGAATTTGGTCGAACCATTGCCAGTGCTCCGTCGGCCGGTTCCGAGACGGAGGGCTTTGCCGAGCGCCATACCGGAGAGGATCTCATTATCGCTAATGAGAAGATGTATGGTTTCCACGGCCACTTCAGCAGTTGCAACTGCATGACCTTCTTTGGTGGCGGATTCAAAAAGGGATACGTCCACGGAAAAACTGCGGAGCGTCATCCGATGCTCGCCGTCGAGAACCCAGTCCCACTCATCGACGTGTATGCGACAATTTATAAAGCGCTCGG
>JBDKKQ010000470.1:0-6532 GCA_039796015.1 Verrucomicrobiota bacterium | reverse complement strand
TGCGAGCAGGCCATCCGCGAGGGGCGTATTCCGGGGGCGGTGGCGCTGGTGGCCCGCAATGGCAAGGTGGTGTACCACAAGGCCTTCGGCATGGCCGACAACGAGGCCGGTCGGGCGCTCCAGCGCGACGACATTTTCCGCATCGCGTCGCAGACCAAGGCCGTCACCTCGACCGCGGTGATGATGCTTTGGGAGGAGGGGCGGTTCCGGCTCGATGATCCGGTGTCGAACTGGATCCCAGAGTTCAAGAAGCCCCAGGTGCTCAAGACCTACAACGAGGCCGACGGCACCTGGACCGGTGAGCCGGCCAAGCGCGAGATCACCATCCGCGATTTGCTCACGCACACCTCGGGCCTCGGGTACGGTGTCATCGACGGTGACGCCCGCTTCAAGAAGCTCTACGCCAAGGCCGGCGTGGTGGACCTGTTCACCACCGAGCCCGTGACCATCCGCGAGAGCGTGCTACGGCTGGCCAAGCTGCCGTTGCACCACCAGCC
This sequence comes from Verrucomicrobiota bacterium, assembly GCA_039796015.1. Classification (GTDB taxonomy): domain Bacteria; phylum Verrucomicrobiota; class Verrucomicrobiia; order Limisphaerales; family UBA9464; genus SXXZ01. Next base: position 6,035 of record JBDKKQ010000470.1, on the reverse strand, counting down.
AGGTGAGAAGTTTACCTACAGCGAGGGGCTCGATGTGCTGGGCTATTTCATCGAGGTGGTTTCGGGCATGCCCTTCGATGTTTTCCTGCAAAAGCGTCTCTTCGGTCCGTTGGGCATGAAGGACACGGGCTTCTACTTGCCGGCCGAGAAGGCCGGCCGACTTGTGGCGGTTCAGAAGCCCGAGGGTGGAAAGTGGGTGCGGTATCCGGTGACTTTCTACGATCCGAACTATCCGATCATGGGCGCCAAGTCGTTCTTCTCGGGCGGCGCAGGGCTGTGCAGCACGGCCCTCGATTACGCGACCTTCCTGCAGATGTATCTCAACGGTGGTGAGCTGGGCGGAAAGCGAATTCTCAGCCGCACGACCATCGACTTAATGATGCGCGAGCAAGTGGCCAAGAACCTCTTCGGCGGCGGCGACAAGCACTACGGATTGGCATTCGGGGTGGTGACCGAGCAGGGACAGGCTCGGGGTGGCGAGGGCAGCGCGGGCACCTTCGATTGGGGCGGTTATTTCAACACGCAGTACTTTGCGGATCCCAAGGAGCAAATTCTCGGCGTGTTCATGAAGCAGACGCAAGGCGGCGACGACAACACCGGTTGGAAGTTCCGCCAATTGGTTGGGCAGACCATCGATGATTGAGTATCGATGACTGTGGAGCGTCGGCTAAACGTCAGGTTCTGGAATCTCCGCAGTCTGCGGGCCTTGACCTTATTGCTGGCGGTCGGAGGCCTGGTTTTCTTGCAGTCCTCGAGGGCTGCCGAGACGGTGGCGGCGCTGAGCGGATTTGCGCTCGAGTCGGCTTCGGGAAGTCCTCCGGTCGTCGCTGTGGTCAGCAATACGGTGGTCGCCTTCCGTGCGGTAACGGGCAAGGCTGCACCCTCAGGCTTGGTGCCTATCTTTGCCGTGGAGACCCACGGTCGCGTTGAGCTGCGGCGAATCCCGGGCAAGGGACAGGAGAGTTTCAGTGACCCGGTCTTTTTCGCCTGGCCGCCGCGACGGGAGTCGGAGGCTGGCAAGGTCTCAGGTCGATGGGAGGCGTTGGCCATTCGTGAAGATCGCTCGCGTCATCGCTTCGCCTTGGAACTGGCGGTCGATGGCCAACGCGTTTCAGCGCGCTTTGATCCCGACACCGATTATCGCTTCGCCCATTTGACCGAGGGACGCTTGGAGCGCGGCCGCTTGGACCTGCAGGTTGCCTACCTCAACGACCACTACCGCCTGTCGGTCGAACGACGGAAGGATCGATGGGTCGGCTCTTGGAAGTTGGAAGACGACTCGGCGACCGGCCCGCTGGAACTGTGGAGGGAGGCCCCATCGACAAAGACTCCGCCCCGACGAGGGGTCATTGCCTTGCACGAATGCCGAAAGGCCGGAAGCCCCGAACGGATTTACCGGCTGGCCGATGATCCGTTGCCGCCAGGGTGGCAGCGGGTGTCTCCGCCTCTCTGTGAGGTGTGGAGAACCGTCAAAGGATCCCGGACTGGGCCTCGTTGAGAATGGTTGAGATTCGCTGAGGTCCACTGAGCTGCGTTAATTTCCACAGCCTTGTGCGGTGGCGGTCACTCCACGATGAGTTCGCCGCGCATGAGTCGCCAATGGCCAGGAAAAGTGCAGAGAAACGGATACCGCCCCGGCGTCTTCGGAGCCGTGAACTTCAATTCGGCGCGGCCCTTGGGGTTCACCAGTGGCGTGGCCTGGAGCACCTTGGGCGACACCGGCAAGTAGCCCTTGGCCATACCCTGCGGGTCGGCAGCCAGTCGGTCGGCTAGGGCTCCGATTTCGTCGGCGGATCCTGCGTCCACCAGCACCAGATTGTGTATCATGAGGTCGGGGTTTTCGAAGACCAGCCGTACCGGGGAACCGGCGGCCACGCGCAGTTCGCGGGGCACGAATCGCAAGCCGGCTGCCGCCTGAACCCGCAGCGTGGGGCCGGAGCTACGTTCGGCCGCTTCCCAGGCTCGAGCGAGTTGGTCGAAGGCCGCGGCGGAGTCAGCGAGGTGGACTCGGGCTAGGGGAGCTCCGAGCGGATCGTACAGGAAGACGGCGGGAGGACGCCCGCCGAGATTGCGGAATGAAACCTCGATGCAGTTGATGCCTGGTTGCAGCTCAAGCTGGACCTGCTGTTCGCTGCTCCATTGTGAATCGTGCGAGAGCAGTTGTACTCCGTTGACTGTGATGTCGAGGAAGCCGTGTTTGACCGACAGGGTCGCCGGTTGGGAGACCTCGCTGCGGAGGAAGGTCTGGTAGAGTCCGGCTCCAGTTCGGGTCGTGTCGGTGGCCTCGGCGTCCCAGGCGCGCGGTTCTGAATTACCCTGAGCACCGAGCCACTGCCAGTGGCGCAGCCGAGTGCCGGGGGCGACCTCCAGAACGGGCACACTGCGGCCGCGGGCCGGTCGGGTGCCATGGCGGAGGTCGGCGACCATGCGCTTCACGTCGGTATGGATCTCCGGAAGGCCTTCGAGCGCTCGTTCGACCTCGGGCATGGTCGGGCGCAGATGGGCCACCGCGTCCACCACTTCCATTTGCACTCGCGGGTGCGGATCGGCCGCCGCGGTGTGCAGCAGGTCGGCCACTCCGACGAGCCGGTCGGCTTGGTAGCGGGTCAATCGTACGGCGGCGGCCCGGTGTGAGTGCGATTGGGCCATGCGCAGTTGGTCCAGCCAAGTCGGGCGGACCTCACCGAAACTCTCGGCCACGAAAACCGCCTCGAGCAGTGCCTGCCCGTCGTTGGCATGGGCAGCAGCCCAGCGGTCCAGCGCCTTCAGGGCAGCGGGGCCGCGGCGGCGCAGTTCGAGGCGGACGTGCTTGCGGACAAGGTCCTGGCGGTGGGTGAGGAGATCCAACAGAGCGGGGAGTTTGGCTCCCTCAATTTTTGGCCATTCGTTAGCCAGCGGGCGGGAGGTGTTGTGGATACGCCAGATGCGGCCCTTCACGTGGTTCCAGCGCACGTCGCGCATGGGGTGTTGGGCATGACCGATGATGGCACTGGCGAAGTCTGAGACATAGAGAGCCCCATCCATACCGAACTCCACGTCCACGGGGCGGAAGGCCGCATTCTTCGATGAAACCAAGTCGAGGCGTCCGTTGCCGCGGACCATGCCTTGGCTGAAGTCGAACCGGGTGAGCGATACCACGTAAGGCCCGATGCAGGCAGCGGAGGCCATGCCTTGCTGGTATTCGTCGGGAAAGTTCGGGCTCGATATGCTGGCGGCGGCGCTGCCCTTGCCGTAGCCCACGGTCTGGGCATGGGCGAAGGGATGGTAAATGCCTAGGGGAGTCCAGGTCAGCGGCAGCCCGTCGAGGACCAGTCCGTCGCCGTACATTTGGAAGACGTTGCCGGTGCGGTCGAAGGTTACCTTCCAAGGGTTTGGCGTGATGCTTTGCCATTCCGGCTCGATGCGACCGGTGCGGGGATTCATTCGGTAGGTGGTCGAATCAACCCCACGAACCGGGCCGAACGGGGTCTCAAATTGGGATCGGTGGAACACGCCGTCGCTGAACCAGACGGCTCCGGTGGGATCGGTGGCCATCATGCCGCCGTGATGCGAGTCGGTGAGATCGAGTCCGCGGAGATGCTCGGTCTTCCGGTCGGCGCTGCCGTCGCCATCGGTGTCTTGCAGCAGCCAGTGGCGAGATTGTTCCGAGACCAACACCCCGTCGGCCGTGAAGGCGACTCCGTCGAGGGCATCGAACCCGGAGGCGAAGACGGTGAGCTTGTCGGCCTTGCCGTCCCGGTTGGTGTCTTCGAGCACCACGAGCTGATCTTCTTGGGGTTGGCCCGGCAGTGTGTGCGGGAAGCTGGGCATGGTGACTACCCAGAGACGGCCTCGGCCATCGAAGGCGATTTGCACCGGGGCGCGCAGCGCCGGGAATTGCTCCTCCGAAGCGAAGAGATTTACGGTATACCCTGGGGCGACCTGGAATCCGGCCAGCATCTCGGCAGCCGATTTCACGACGCCCACGCTGTGGGTGGATCCACCGGAGGGCGGCACGGGCGGCGGGGCCAGGGCGATGAATGGGGCGTCGGCGAATCGGGCGCTTGGGTGGGTAGTGATTTGCTGCACCAAGGCGTCGGCCTTCTCGATACGCTTCAGGAAGAGCGGGATCTCGGCCTCGCGTTCCTCGGCCCGCTTACGCTGGCCATAGTAGAGGATGCCGTTCTTGGGGCGGATCACCTCAGCCACGAAGTGAGCCAATTGAGAGGACGCGGCGGCGACCTCTTTTAGGCGGGCCGGTTTGACCCCCTCCAGCGTTGGTGCGCCCACGATCGCCTCGGCGATGATCCGGGCGATGAGGCGGTTTCCGGAGTCGTTCAGGTGGAGTCCGTCGGTGGTCAGCGGCGCTTTGGCATTCGCAAAGGCCGACTGGCTGGGCTCGAACAGGTTTACGTAAATTGCCTTTTGCTGGGCAGCCACCTCACGAAGCGCCTCGGCATATCCGGCAAGGTCGGCATTGCGAGCGGAGGCGTCCGGCCCGGGATGCCCCGCTTCCACGGCGGTGGGAGATAAGACAACAAGCCTGGCTCCCAGATGAAGCCGCTCCAGTTGTCCGAGCAGCACCTCCAGTTGAGAGCGGAATTCCGGTAGCCCTTTGGCGCCTGCGAAGGACTCATTCATTCCAAAGCCAACCACCACGACTTTGGCTGGCCACAGCGCCAGCAGAGATTTCATGTGGTCGGCATAACCTTCGGCCCGCAGCCGGTGGCCCACTTCGTCTCCCGTCCAAGCGAAGCTGCGGAAATGCAGCGGACAGTTCGTGTCGGCCAGGTGGATCCAAGCCTGCAACTCACCCTGTTCCAAAAGGCGTTCAACCAGCGAATTGCCGTGAAAAATCAGGGTGTCGTCGGGTTTGAGGGAGATTTGCGCCGACAGCGTACCGCGGGTAGTCCAAGCCCAGATGAGGCTCAGGAACAAAAGTTTTTGAAACCGGTGCATGGAATCCCGTGAGGGTCCGGCAACGGACCGCGGCCGCAAGCTCAGAGCGGAGCTGAGTGCGACTTATCAACCAGCATCCGAAAAGGCTGTTGGACGATCAGAAGGTCTCGAAGGAATCGCCAACGCGCAGGGTGGCCCCCGCTCCGCGGATGAGGATCAGGTTGTGGCCGAAGAGCGGGGAATCGAATCGAGGGTCCATGCGATAGCGGGCCAGGGTTCTCAAGGGCTCCGGGCCGCGCCGGGTAGTCTGCTGGTCGGTCGTGGTCATCACACAGCGGATGCAGGGTTTCACCCGGGCGAATTCGACGACTTCGGAGCGAAGGGTAGTGCCCTGGTCTTCGGAGCCCACGCCGCCGCCGGCGATGACCAAGTTCGGCCGGAACCGGTCCATCGGGAGGTTTGAGCCACCCCCGATGCGTTGGTTGAGGTCGGTCAGGGATTCCTCGGAGGCCACCAGGAACGGGTAGCCGTCGCTGAAATAGTTCTCGGCCTCCCGGGACCCGGTCCATTCCTTGGAACTGAGGCGTCGACGCGTGGGATCCCATCGGACGAGTCGCGCGCGCAATTCCAGAAACTCGCTCAACCAGGCCGCAGCGCGGTCCCCCTCGTCGAGAGCCTCGGTGGCGTGCCGCCAGACGGTCACTGGGATTGTGGGCTCGAACGGGCTGCCTGGAGCCCGGAACCGGGGGACCGTGAGTGGTTCCATCCCGGGGGCCCGGAGTTCTAGCGAGTCGGCGGTCAGAGCCGTTTCGATCAGGGCCATGCGGGGCGTCTGCCGTTGGGTGACAAAGCGGCCAGCCTCATCGGCCACCATCCACTCCCGGTCGTGGGCCAACCCGTGCGGCGTCACTAGGGATTGTGTCAGGGCGATGCCCCGCGCGGATTTCACCGGATACACCACTAGGCCTGTCAAGCGAACCGTCTGCGACATGGGCATATCGTCCGGCTTCTCGAACCCGTTGGCAACCGATCCGACTCCAAGGAGCCTGTCCCTTGGAAGGAGCCTGTCCCTTGGAAGGAGCCTGTCCCTTGGAAGGAGCCTGTCCCTTGGAAGGAGCCTGTCCCTTGGAAGGAGCCTGTCCCTTGGAAGGAGCCTG
>JBDKKQ010000469.1:0-3822 GCA_039796015.1 Verrucomicrobiota bacterium | reverse complement strand
CAGCGGACCCGCCACAGACACCGTCACGCCGTCGCTGTCCACGAATCCACCCGGGTTGGTGACCCGCACCCGATACACCCCCGCCACGGCCGCGGTGGCGTTGGTCAGACTCAGTCCCGAGACCGGAAGACCGACCGCCACGCCCTCCCGCGTCCAGGCATAGGTTAAATTGGTGCCTGTCGCTGAGACACTCAGAGAAAACGTCTCCCCCTCATGCAGTGCTCGACCCACGGGCTGGGCCGTGATCACCGGCTTAGCAACCGCGGCCTGCACGGTGAGGGTCGCCCAGTCGCTGTAGACCGTCGCCAAATCGTTGATCAGCCTCAGGCGATACCGGCCGGAATCCGCTGCTTGGGCGCTGGGCAAGGTCAGGGTCGCGTTGGTGGCATTCTTGACCTCCAGATCCTCCTTGAACCACCGCAGCGCCAAGGGTCGATCCCCCGAATAGGCAACCGTCAGACTCGCCGGTTGGCCCGGGGCCACGGTGAGGCTGACCGGCTGGGACGTGACCACGGGCGGATTGGCACCGACCACTGTGAGCGCCACGTTGAGATCAGACCAATTCCCGCCCAAGCTGGTGGTCTGCCAACCGCGGATCCTCAAGGTGAATGGCCCACTGGCGGTGGGGGTTCCCGAGAGCGTTCCACGTGTGGAGAGCGTTGTGCCCGGCGGCAACCCAGAGAGGGCGGAATAAGATCTGGCCGTGCCGTGGGAAGGACTGGTGATCGAAAATGTCACCGACGTGCGAATGCCGTTGGTGGCCTGAACGGCCGCAGGCACCACACCGGTGGCTCCCGACAGCCCATGCATGCTGCCCGCAACGGCCGCAGTACCGAAGACCCATCGAAGGATAAAGAGCGTGGGAGCGGCGACCACCCCGGGGGCAGACTGAGCCACCCGCACCAGCGGTGCCAATTGGAGGAAAGCAGCCAGGATATGGGAATGAATCAGAATGCGTTTCATGGAGAGAAATCGAAGTTTCGAAACGTTGTTTTGCCGGACGGTTGTGACGGAGCCTTCAGTTGCAGCCGCAGCCTCCACCTCCCACCCCGCGCCCGCCGGCGGCCGCCTCGCGGCTGAACCACATGTGCTCAGCCAACAACAGCCCCGCTGGATCCCGATCGCCGCGCATGGTGGCATCAGACAGTGTCCGACGTTGCCACGGCTCGACCGTGGTGCAACCCGTGCTCAAGGCGATAATGACCCCAACGGCCGCCAACACCACCCCACCCGGACGGGAGGAACAGGCCGGCTGAAGGGGGAGTAGATTTTTCAAGCTCATATCTATTCTATCGATAAAGTTTAGGCTTTAACCGTTTTTAGCAGGCGCTCGATGATTTCAACGTACTTCTTGCGGGTAGCTTCCCCTTCGTACTTGGGATGCACCGAATCGAGACGCCCCTCCGGTCCGAAAAAATAGGAGGTCGGCATTCCGGGAGGGCGAACCTTGGAGGCCAGCTTTTCCTGGGCATCGCGCACGGTGGCAAAACTCACCGGGTTCTTCTTAAGGAAGCGATCCATGTCCGGTTGCCGCTCGTCCATGGAAACGCCGATGAGCACATATCCCTTCGATCCATAGGTCTGGTGGAGGTTTTCCAACACGGGAAAGGACTTACGACATGGCACACACCATGAGGCCCAGAAATCGAGGTGAACCACCTTGCCGGAAAGATCTGGCACGGTGCCTTCGAGCTGCAGGCTCTTGAGGTCCGGAAGGGTGTCACCGGGCTGAAGCCCAGCGGCCCAGCTCAGCGGAATCGTGGCCATCAGCGCCATCCCGGCAGCCGAGGTGCGCAGAAATCGGCGGCGTGGCAGGGAGATTTCAAGAGGCGACATGTTCATAAAATCGGCGACTGCTGAGTTTAGATTGAGGTCCGTGAAGGAGGCCCTCGGCCCCCGGTTGAGATTCGATGAGACGGAGACCTTCGTCGGTCCCCAGTACGAGGGCCGCGGTGCTGAGCATGCCCGCCAGGGTGCAACTCGGAGCCAGAACGTGCACAGCCCGGCACCCATTTTGCACCGGACGCCCCGTGCGCGGGTCCAAAATGTGTCCCCAGCGCTTGCCTGCTGCAGTGAAGCCGCGGTGGTAATCGCCCGAGGTGGCCACGGCGGCTTCGCGGACAGCCAGTCCGCACCAAGCCCGGCCCGGTTGGTCGGGGTCTTCGAGCCCTAGGTACCAACCCGGACGCCCATCGGCGGGCAAGCCCGTCACCCGGATGTCGGCCCCGAAGTCTATCAATGCCCCGGTCAGTCCGCACTGACGCGCCAAAAGAGCCACCTGATCCACCGCGTACTCCTTGCCCATGCCACCCAGATCCAAGCACATCCCTGGCTCACTCAATCTCACCGAACCCGGCTTGCGCTCCACCTTGCGCCAACCGACACACTGGCGCGCGGCTTCGATCTCGGGATCGGTAGGAATTTGCGCCCGACGCCAGTCCCACAATTGAATGAGAGGCAACGCGGTGGGATCAAACACGCCGCGGGTCAAAAAATGCATCTCGTGGCAGAGCGCCAAAATGCGGTCGATCTCTGGATCGGAAGCCACCGCGGCACCGCCGGCCGATGCGTTGAGAACAGAGATCCAACTGTCGGGCAGAAATCGGGAATACTTGGCCTCGAAGGCCGCCAACCACCCCAAAGCCTCGCCATCGAAACGGCGGATCGCTTCTGAAGAGCCCACCGTGACCCAGCGACACGTGGTGCCGAGAGCCATAAATCGCAACTCCCGACCACCGTCGGTTCGGAATTCGTGACAAGACTCCCGGATCCGGCGAAAGACCGGTGCGGCATTCCCCTGAACCACCGTCGCGGGGGCCGAATTGCTGGATTGGACTGGGGCCCTCACCATTGGAAACCAATGCCCATCGTGAAGACATTCGCCTGAGGATAGGCCGCCGACAAGGTCACATCGTCAAGGCCTTGCATGAGGTAGCGCTTGTAGGCCAGGTCCACAGAAACATGCTCATGCACTTGCCAGTGAATGCCGACTCCCAGCGTCCAGGTCTCGAGATGGCTCAGGCGGTAATCTGCCGAATAATACTGGGGCCACGCCGGCACTGAGAAGACCCGCCCATCCCCCGGGAACCCGGGCTCCCCATCAAAGAGCAAACTTCCGTCGGACTGCAGGGCCGCGTTCACGCCGTTGGGATCCACCAGAGTTCCGTTAAAGACGGGCGCGTAGAAGTCGGCCGCTGACTGGACGTGGTAGCGCAGCATTGGGGAGATCACGAGTTTCTCGCCAACCTTCTGGTTCCACTGGACTGCCGCAGTGTTGGCCCAAATGCCCCAATCGTCGTGGTGGAGCCGGTAGTTGGCATCGACGCTGCCATTCAGCGCGCTCACGAAGTGGGTAATTCCCAGATACCCGACCTGCTTGATGCGTTGGTTGGGGCGATTCTCACCGACCGCGGCCGAGGGATCCGAATTGTAGCCCTCGACCGGAAAGTCGTACTGGAAGTGAACCCCCTTGTACGGGTCCGTCAGATAGCCATCGGCCACGCCCACGGTCAAATTGGCCGTCAGGTACGTGTTGGGGCCCAGCAACTGGGTGACCCCCAAGAGACCGTCCCAAGTGTCCTTGTCTTTCCACAGCGTCTTATTGGCCAACCAGAAGCCTGTCACTTGGTCGAAATTGCGCGCCAAACCTAGATTCAAGATCGTGTTCTTCTGGTTGAACTCGATGCTCTGATTCCAAGACAGCCCTACCGAGCGGTAGTCACTTTCTTCGCTGTATGCAATCTGGGGCCGCGATATGAAGCGACCGGCGGTCAGGTCGAGTTCGACCGATCCGGCACGACGAATGTCCTGAAAATTCTGGAC
>JBDKKQ010000468.1:0-3000 GCA_039796015.1 Verrucomicrobiota bacterium | reverse complement strand
CGGAAACAGTCGGCGTCGATGTCCACGGCGCTGACCTGGGCGTCGAAGGCGGCCTGTTCGCGCAACTGCAAGGCCAACAAGTCGGTGGCTCCGCGCATGAAGCGCTCGGTTTCGGCCTCTTGAAGCTCCACAGCCAATTCAACATTAAGCCGCGCTTGTAGGGTCTGCTCGTGAGCGGCACTCCAGGCCGAGAAGGAGTCGCGCACCTCGGTCTGGATTCGGTCTCGGGCAAACCGCTGCTCATGGGTGATTTGCTCCAGTTGGGATTCAATCTCCGCCACCCGACCCTTGGCCTCGCGCCGTTGCAGGGGTACTCGTAACTCGACGCCCACCTGGACTTCGGTCTCGGTCTGGTCTTTGTAGCGGCGGTCGCCGTAATCGCGGTTGGCGCTGACGCCGGCATCCAGGTTCGGCAGGAGCTGGTTTCGGGCGAGGCGTTGATCGACTGCGAGTTTCTCTTGGGTGAGACTCAAACGCTTGAGCTCAGGTCGGACCGTGAGCGAGCGCTGGAGGTCTTGCTGAAGGAGGCTCGCCTCCGGACCCACCGGGATGGGGAGGCTTGGGGGCAATCGATCCCGCGTGGCCACGGTGGGGTTTTCTTGTCCATCTCGGTAGAAGAGAGATAACGCCAGCCCAGCCGCTTCGAAGCGACGGCGTGCCTGTACCATGGCCAATTCCCGCGAGACGATAAGCCGTCGATTGTCGGTGAGGACGATCCGGGCAACTAATCCGGACTCGCTCTGGGTCTTGAGGGTATCCATGCGCTCACGGGCGACGCGCAACAAGGCTTCGGAGAGTCGCAACCGTTCTCCCGCCGCAAGCCAGCCATAGTAGCCCGCAGTGGCGGCTCGGATGAAGTCGATTTGCTGACGGTGAATCACCGGGTCGGCCAGTTCCTTATCGAGGCGTGCCTTGATGAGGGTCGCTCGCCGCCGGTCGATGGATCCGTCGCGCAGCAGCGGTAGTCGGAATCCGATGCGGGGTTCGCCGGAGCCCTGGGTGCGGCTCTTTTCGTAGTCTGGCAACAAGCCGCCGGTGGTGACGCGATAGCCTCCGAAGAGGGTGCTGCCCCAGAGGCCGGTGAATTGCTCGAAGCCCGTGTCAACGGTGGTGCTTTGATAATACCCACTGGGAGCGTCGAAGAGTCGGGAAAAGAACTGAAAATCGAAGGTGCCCCGCGCGCTCTGGAGGCGTCCGGCGGCGACATCGCGTTCGATGAGTGCGGCCAGCATGGGCGGGTATTGCTGACGGACCGAGTCGAGCACTTCGTGCAGCGTCAACGCGTTGGTTGCAGCAGGGCTGGCGGTTGTTGGTGCCGTACTGGGCGTTTCCGCCGCCTGTAACTCTGGGAAAAAGCTCCCCAGAATCAGGCAAAGAGCGAAGCAGCGGACGGCGGTCCAATGGGCAGCGGAAGCACGGTGATCGTCCCCTCGTGCTCGCTGACCCTGGGCCGATGGCCTCGGGCCGGATCGCCGATTTAATTGGAGCGCAACGACGGACATCGCATTCATCACGGGCAGAATTACTTCTTGGGATCCAACGCCTCTTCCGTGATCACCGGCGGGAATCCATTCAACTGACGCCACACCTCATACCACAGCGGAACCCGCTGCAGCAGGACCCATCCGTTGGCGCGAACTCCTTGCCTGAGCCATCGGGAACCAGGCCACGGCACCGAAGTCGCTTTGCCATCTGGGCCCTGGACCACGTCTTGTTTCTCGGCCACGAGGATGCGGAACTTTCCTTTGCCGTTGTCGGTCGGATCCACCAGCACGACTTCGCCGCCAAAGGTGCCCCGGGCCAAACTGGGCCAGCCGATCAATTGCAGTGCGGGCCAGCCCTCGAACTGGAGGCGTACCGGGCTGCCTTCACGCAGAATCTTCCCCTCGGGCCCGACCTCTCGGGCGGAGACTAGTGGCATGTCCTGCCCTTGAAGCCAAACCTCCACCATGGGCTTGTCCGTTTGGGCGATGATGGTGCAGAGCGGTGAGCCGGCCCGGAGGAACGTGCCCTCCGTGACCTGAAGGCGGAGGACGATGCCCGCCCGAGGAGAGGTCACCTTTTGCATCCGGGTCTGGCTGATCTGGATCTCGAACCCCGTCAGCGATTGTTCCGCGGAGGCCAGTTCGGCCCGTGCGGAATCCCGCTGTGCGGTAATGCCTTGGATGGCGGCCCGTAAGTCCACCGGAGTCCGCTCCAGCTCCGCTTGCGCGCGCTGCAACTCGGCCTCGGTCCGGTCTCGCTCTAGGGTGGTCAATTCAAAATCCCGCTGGGACACAAGCCCGCGCTTGTCGGCGTGCAGCGCCTTGAATCGGTCGAATTGAAGGCGAGCCGTGTCGGCGGCGAACCGGGCGGCGGCCAGGCGAGTCTTGGCAGCTTCCATTGCCAGCGGGAGCGCACGTTCTTGCTCGCCAATTTGGAGGGCCAGCGATTCGACCCGAGTTTTGGCGGCATCGCGTCGGGCGTTGGCCGAATCTCGCTGCTGTAAAATGTTGGCTAAGAGGTTGGGATCGTTGTCCACGATCTCAAAGAGCGGGTCGCCTTCTTGAACCAGTTGACCCTCGACCACGAAGGATCGCTGCACCTTGCCCGGAAGCGGCGCCTCGATGGTCAGGCTTCGTTCCAATGGATTGTAGGCAATGACTCGACCCGATCCGCTGACGAATTGGCGCCACGGCAATAAGATGAGCGCTATCAGCGCGATGACACACAGGACGGCCGACACAGAGGTGACTTGGCGCAGACGCCGGGAGGAAGCCGTGTGGTCCAGCGCGCTGAATTTGCTCCGCCGGTCCAGCAGGGCCATGGCGGAGGGCGATCGAGAATACGACGGAGAATGCAGAGGAACCTCCGATGTCCGGGGCTCAGTGGGGGCCGGTTCAAGGTTCATGATCGGGGAGGAAGTTCGGAGCCGTGTCCGGGGCGACTGAGGTGACAGTCGCCCAGATGGACAGAGCGGTCGCAGCGGCGGATGAGGTCGGGGTCGCGCGTCACCAACAC
>JBDKKQ010000467.1:0-4550 GCA_039796015.1 Verrucomicrobiota bacterium | reverse complement strand
TCAGGACCATGGACTGGTACTGCTCGGAGATGACCGCGTTGGGATCGACAATGGAACGCCACAAGTCCGCCCGGGAGTAACGGATAGACACCCCGGTCAGCTCCGGTCCCGTTGCGCCTCCTGCCCCCTGAAAGCGGTGGCAGACCCCGCATTGGGAGAGCTGATAAACTTGCTGACCTCGCGCGTAATTTCGGCCCGACAGGGGCGTGCTCAAGACATCGGCCAAGTCGTCAAACTTCCATGCTCGATTCCCGTTGGAGCGGCTGGGTGTCGCTGCGAGAACCGTGGGAGCGGGAACGGCGGATGGCGGGGCCTTCATCAGCTCGGCAATCGGGCCTTTTTCCGCGTCGGGAATTAATGCGAAGGCCTTCTGCTCGAGGCGTTTGATCAACGGATCAAATCCAGCCCCGGGGTTGGGCTTCTGGTCCACATCCAGGAACCATTGTTCATAGGCGGCCGGAATGTGGCCCCACCCCGAGGGGATTTGCCGAAACCCAGCGAAGTAGCGCTGACGCAAAGCCGGAGTCCACCCTTGGGTCATCCCGTGCAAGGCGGCCGTGTAGTGCATCCGTTCCTGCCACGTCTTCGAGGCATCCCGCAGCTGAAGAGTCTTAGGCACAACCTCTCCATCGCCCAGTGCGACGAGCAACTGCGACAACTCGCGGTTACGAGGCCAGGTTGAGGCTGGGAACTGACGACCCAGTTTTTCAATGACCATTGGCTTGAGGGCTGCCGGAATTCCATGACGGGCGAACGCCACCTCGATTACCCGGAGCTGGGTCAGAAACCCTTCTTCGTCCAACGCGTCGAGGGGCCACCGGCCCAGGGCTTTGAGCAGCGCTACTTGCTGCATTCCATCTCCGCATCGCGCCAGGGCTAACAGGGCGCTCAAACCGATCTTGGGATTCTCCTCGGCCAAAGCCTTCTCGACCCAGGTGGCCACTGGTTGGGATTCCAGCGCAATCCGAGCGGCCTGGCGCAGCATCGGATCAGCCGATCCCAACTGCGACCAACCCGAGGTCAGCCATCCCGAAGTCGCTTGTCCATGGACGGCCTCTAATTGCCGTCGCTGCGCCCGGGCTTCTTTGGCACCCGCCACCACTGCGACCGAAGGCTCGGAGGCCGGGTTGCCAACAAAGGTCAGTCGGTACAGTCCCGACTGGCCTCCACGTCCGCCGGTAATGCAGTACAGGGCTCCATCCGGTCCCACCTCCAAATCGGTGAGGTTCATCGCGCCTCCCCTGAAAAGCGTCTCCACCCGACCGGTGTACCCGGCTCCCTGTTCTTGGAGATGCACAGCAATGAGTCGCCCAAAAACCCAGTCTAGGCCGAAGAGCGCTTTCTGGTAGCGGGCAGGAAAGGCCGTCCCTGTCCCGAATCGGATGCTCGTCGGCGATCCGATGCCCACATCCACCACTGGGGGCATTGAGTCGGCATAATAGTCGGGCCACTTTCCGGAACCTTCGCGGTAACCGTGGTCGGAACCACTAACGAGGTGTTGAATTCGCGACGGCCGATACCAAGGGGTTCCCCAGTCGCGCTCCATGTCCGAATCAAAGCTGAAGAGTTCACCGTCGGCGTTGAAGGCGATGCCATAGGCGTTGCGTTGGCCGGCCGAGAACAACCGCGTATCCTGACCGTCCCGATCCAGGCTCAGCACAAAGCCGCCAGGAGCCTTGCGCCCGGCTCCGAATCCGTTGACATCCTCCAGTCGAGGCAACGCCAGATCCTCCGCATAATGGGCGACCGGAGAGTGAGGCGCCAAATCGCTCGGCACGTCAGTGAAGTTACCAGCCACGGCATAGATCCGATCATCCGGCCCCTTCACAAGCGCGTGGGGTCCGTGCTCACCGCCACTGCCCGTCCAGCGCCGGAGCAACTGAGTGGACTCGTAGCGACCATCCCCATCGGCATCGCGAATCCGGTACAAGTGATACCCGTCCGGGCCTCTCCCATTCATATACAGGGCCCCGAAGGCATGCAGCAGGCCCATGGCCCCACCCACCTGGGTCTCCAGTCGTTCCATCTTGGCCAACTTGCCCTGCTCGATCGTCAGGCGGAGCAAAGACTCAGGCCCCTGAGGACTGATGATTAAGCGCCCCTGATCGTCCCGCGTCATAGAGATCCAAGATCCTTCGCCAGGTCGCGCACTGTGAATCAACTCCAGTCGAAAGCCTTCCTTCACTGAAATGCCGTCCACCGGCGTAGCCACGGGCTCCAACGAAATGGGCCCCCAGGGCGGAGTTCCAACCACCCCCAACAACTGGACCGGAGTCCAACCAGACACACCGTCCGAGGAGGTCTGCCAAGAACCATCCGTCACGAAGTCCACGCGAGGAGCGTCCCGCATCAAGAACTCAATCCGGGCCAAGACGCCAGCGCCTCCGGAGAGGTTTCGCGCCCGAATTTCCAGAACGTTCTCTCCTCGGGACACCGATCGAATCTTGAGTCGCGTCGGCTTCTTCCAAGAATTATTGGATCCCAGTCGTTGGCGATTAACGGACACTTCAGCTTCATCGTCGGCCGCTAAAACGACATCACCACCCATGGCGCCGGGCGGCACGGTGAATGTCTTGCGGAAAAAGCGAACTTCGTTCTCCGCCCCGGCCGGCCCCCAAATCCACTGCGGCGCGGATTCGGCATGGACGAACGAGACCCAGAATACCATCAGAAGTAGGAACCGCGAGGTCATGCCCCAATCAAAGCCGTTCATCTCAAACAACGAAAGCCCGAAGCCCGGAGAGAAACAGGAAGGTCACACAAACTAGCAAATTGTTTCTTTTCGACGAGAGGGAGGGGTAAGAAAAATCCTCTGGCCGGCGGCCTAACCCATGGCATGCTCGATCGCGTTGGTTCTCCCGAGGACCTTCCAACCGCCGCAACAGCGCGAAGAAGGCCCTCATTCTGGAACGCTCAAAAGGCGAACTGGTAGAGGAGGATTAGTTTGGTTGTTTGGGTTAGGCGGGCGTCGCAAGGCGTCCGCTTTTTCTTTTCCCACAGTCCCTTTCCATCGTCCCCACAAGAGTCCACGGCTCGACGATTTGATAATTGCCCGAGACAGGGCCCAACCCCGAGGAATACCGTCTCTAGGACATGCGCCTCTTCGACCGTGGCATCCTCTGGCTGGCCGAAGGGTTCGGTTCGGGGCGACTACGCCCAGGACCTGGAACCTGGGGTAGCCTCGTGGGCTGCATTCTCACCGTCCCAGTGCTGACACTGCCGCTCTGGATGGCGGTCTCCGTGACCCTCGCGGCCCTACTGCTCGCAGTTCCAGTCTGCTCGCGGGCCGAGGCCTTGCTGGGCAAAACCGACCCAGGATCGGTCGTCCTCGACGAAATTATCGCTATTCCACTCACCCTGTTGCCCTTGAAGGCAGGCTGCCTGCTGGGGGTGGTTTCCAGCAGAGATCTGACCGTGCTGCCGACCCACGGCCTCTGGTGGTTGGCGGCGTTCGCGCTGTTCCGGGCCCTCGACATCGGCAAGCCGGGGCCCATCGGCGCCCTCCAGCACCTCCCGCGTGGCTGGGGCATTGTGATGGACGACGTGGCTGCCGGATTGATCACCGGTCTGCTCCTGCTCGCTGCCGCTGCCCTGATCCACTGAACACCCTGACTCCACTTCCATGTCCGCCCCAACTCCGTTCCGATTCCCAAAACTAGCGATCCTCAAGAGCGCCGAGGAGCTGCGCCAGCGGTTCGCAGGACTTGGACACCCCCTGCCCGTCGATGACACAGCCCAACCCGCGGTGCTGGGACGCGTGATCCCGGCCGGTATTGGCATACCAAAACCCATCGGTAACCGCTGGGCCATCCTGCCGATGGAAGGTTGGGACGGCACCCCGGACGGACGACCGACCGACTTGGTCCGACGGCGCTGGCGGCGTTTTGGACAAAGCGGGGCCAAACTCATCTGGGGCGGCGAAGCCGTGGCCGTGCGCCCGGACGGAAGAGCCAACCCGCATCAACTGGTTCTTTCTGAGGCCAACGTGCCCGATCTGGCGGCGCTGCGAGACGAACTGGTGGCGGCACACCGGGAACAGCATGGCCAAGACGGCGACCTGCTGGTGGGCCTTCAACTCACACACTCGGGCCGCTTCGCCCGACCCCACGACAAGGTCCGCCTCGAGCCGCGGATCGCCTACCGCCACCCCCTGCTCGATGCCCGATTCGGCATCACCGACGACCGAGCGGTCTTGAGCGACACCGAGGTGGACGACCTCATCGCCGACATGGTCACCGCGGCCGTCCGAGCCCAGCGGGCGGGCTTCGACTTCGTGGACATCAAGCACTGCCACGGTTACCTGGGCCACGAGTTCCTCTCTGCGGTCACCCGGCCCGGCCGCTACGGGGGCTCCTTCGCCAACCGAACCCGCTTCCTCACCGACATCGTGAACGGCATTCGCCGCGACGCCCCCGGCTTGGCGATCGGAGTCCGCCTGAGCCTCTTCGATAGCTTCCCCTTCCAAAAGGGCCCCGATGGCATCGGTACTCCCACACCGTGGTCCGGCCCCTATCCTTATGCGTTCGGGGCCAATTCGGACAATGCCCTCG
>JBDKKQ010000466.1:0-10937 GCA_039796015.1 Verrucomicrobiota bacterium | reverse complement strand
ATGCTCTGGAGATGCGCCTCGGCCTGCGGACTATAAAGCCCCCAGTTCTCGGTGGTGTTCATCTCGGGCCGCTGCTTGGCGAAGCTGTGGACCAGTTGGCGAGAAAGCTGTTGAGAATCGGAGTCGCCCAACATGTCCCACTGCCACACCACACAGCCCATCCGAGCCAGTTGGACACACATGGACTGAAAGCGGCTCTTGCCTCCTTCAAGAAAGCGCTCCTGACCCGTGGCGATTTCATTGCGCAATTCCGCGTCGGTGGCCTGGGAGAGTCGCGCATCGGCCCAGTGCCCGTGCGCAAACAACACGGCGGGAGCCTTGCCGCCCTGAATCTTCTTCGGCCGGTACAAGTTGCCCGTCACAAAAAAACCCGGCGCGCTCTCGAAATGCACCTTCTCCACGGTGTAATCACCGCGATCGATTCGCCCGTAGATTTGAGCCTTGAGGTCCGACTTGGTCGGCATGGGCCACAATCCTTGCGACACCAAAATTCTCTGACGCACTTGAGTTGCACGACGCTCCCATGCCTCCGAACTCGCGGGGGGCTGAAAGGGAAAATATCCGTCCAGATCTTTGGGTGCCTGGAGTCGCTGGTCCTCAGGGCGTTGCCCGACGGCTAGCGCTCGGGGTCCGTCGGCGGCCAGGCTGAAGTTCCAGGACCAGGCAATGGCAACCAACGTGAGAACGCGCAGCGGGGACATGAGCCCGAGGCTAACGGGCCGCCAGCCAGAGACAACCCCCAGAATCATGGCAGCCATCGGTAGGCAGCGACGGCACCGACGAGGCAGCCCTCTCCCTCACAAGGTCTTTAGCACCGCTTCGGCCGCTCGGATCGTTGCTTCAATCTCCGCCGAGGTATGCGCCGTAGAAATAAAACCGGCTTCGAATTGAGACGGTGCCAGGTAAACTCCGCGGTCCAGCATTCCATGAAAGAATCGGGCAAAGCGCGTCCGATCGCTGCGCATCGCGTCGGCCAAGTTCCAAACCGGTTCTTCGGTAAAGTAGCCGCAGAACATGGATCCAATCCGCTGAAACTGCATGGGGATCTGGGTAGCCTTCGCGACGGCAACCATTCCCTGCTCCAACTCACTCCCCACAGCCTCCAATCGATTCCAGGCATCGGAGGACTGCAAGGCATCCAACGCAGCCAAGCCGGCCGCCATCGCCAATGGGTTTCCGCTCAGGGTGCCCGCCTGATAAACCGGACCCAGGGGCGCTAGTTGATCCATGATCTCAGCCCGCCCGCCGAAGGCTCCAACTGGAAGCCCACCGCCAATAATTTTGCCAAAGCAACTCAAGTCTGGTGTGAGCCCGAACACGCCTTGGGCACCGGCCGGACCCAGTCGGAATCCTGTCATTACTTCGTCGGCGATGAGCACGCTCCCGTGATCTCGGGTCAATTGCCGGAGCAGTTCCAAATAGCCGGGCCTAGGCAGGTAAAGGCCAGCATTGGCCGGCACCAATTCGAGAATCACCGCCGCCAATTGGCCGTCATGCTGCTCGAAGACCCTCCGCAGCGCCTCCGGATCATTAAACGGGAGAACGAGGGTTTGCCGCGCGATATCCGCAGGCACCCCTGCACTGTCCGGATATCCCAGAGTGAGCGCACCGGAACCTGCCTTCACGAGCAACCCATCTGAGTGCCCGTGATAGCAGCCATCAAATTTGACGATAAGATCCCGCCCGGTAAATCCACGAGCCAAGCGGATGGCCGACATCGTCGCCTCGGTACCGCTATTGCAAAAACGCACCTTCTCCACCGATGGCACCAGGGATTTGACGCGTTGAGCCATCGTCACCTCCTGCGCGTGAGGAATGCCAAAGCTGGTGCCGCGTTCGGCGGTGCTCTGGATCGCCCGAATAATCGGCAAGGCAGCATGACCGAGAATGGCTGGCCCCCAGGTTCCGACGTAATCGATGTAGGTGTTGTCGTCCACGTCGGTGACCCGCGCTCCGGAAGCCGAAGCTGCAAAGAAGGGGGTGCCGCCCACCGCCCGGAAACCCCGGACCGGAGAGTTTACGCCGCCAGGTATGTGCTTGAGGGCTTCAGCAAACAGGGCTTCGGACCGCAATCGAACGCTCATGTATTGGAGGACTATGCCTTGCAGAACGAAGGGTGCAAAGCGCGCGCCGTCCAAGATCCCGGGTTGATTTAATTTTCAGCGGCCCTGCCGAACCCGTATTCTTGAAATCCAATCGATGGACCGGGATATCCCGACCGCTTCGAACCATGCATCCCTCCCGACAGTTCCATCATTGCCCGCGCTGCGGAAAACCCATCACCCCGCCAGAAAACGGAGCTCCGATGAAGTGCGCCGCCTGCAAATTCCAATTGTACTTCAATCCTGCGGTGGCGGTTGCCGTCTTCATCCAACGGGACGATGGGAGCATCTTGTTAATCCGGCGTGCGAACGATCCAGGAGCGGGGCTCCTGGCTCCTCCCGGCGGGTTCATTAATATGGGTGAGTGCGCCGAGTCCGCCGTGCACCGAGAGATTTTGGAAGAGGTGGGTATTCGACTTTCTGAGCCGCGATTTCTCTGTTCTCAGCCCAACGAATACCTTTTCGACGGGGTGACCTACCCAGTGCTAGACCTCTTTTTCACAGCTCAACCTCTGGAGACCGAGGGCCCTTGCAATCCGGAAGAGGTTCATGCCGTGGAATGGCATTCAGCCAAAACCCTGCAAGGTGAGGCGCTGGCCTTTCAGTCGATGCGGGCCGCCTGGCAGGTCTGGCTTGAAGCCAATGCAAAAACTAGCAAGCCCCCGGGCGATGGAGTGCACCCACTCAGCCCCAGTTCTTCGGATCGGCTCAACGGGTAAATCCTGCGTTTGCGAGTAGGGCCACCAGGGATAGCTTAGCTCGGTGATTCGCAATGTGATCTTCGATTGGTCTGGGACGCTGGTGGATGATCTTCCGGCCGTCTGGCGGGCTTCGAACCATGCGCTGCAACAGGCGGGAGTACCGGAGATGGCTCTCGAGGACTTTCGGCGAGAGTTTCGTCTCCCTGCTCGGGACTTCTACATGGAACGGGTACCGAAGGAATCGCTTCCCGAATTAGAGGGTTGGTTCTTGGAGGGATTTAAGCGGGTCCAAGACACGGTCACACCCTTGCCGCATGCTCGGGAATTTCTGGAGTTTTGCCGTCAGCACGGGCTGCGCACCTTTCTCCTCAGTGCGGTGCATCCGGCCTTGTTTGCTCACCAAGAAAAGAGCTCAGGCTTTGGTCCGTTCTTCGACAAGACCTACCTCGGTGCCCACGACAAAAAAGACCTCATTGGACAAATCCTGCGGGACAATGAACTGGACCCAACTCAAACCGTGTTCATTGGCGACATGCAGCACGACATCGAAACCGCCCACCACGGAGGAGTGAGGTCAGTCGCAGTTCTGACCGGGTACGATAGCCTCGATAAACTGCGCACGTCCAAGCCCCACCTCATTGTTGAGCACCTGTCTGAACTCCGCCGTCACTTGGAAGCCAATCAATTGTGCTTGAAACCGGGTCCCGCGCCGCGTTCGGCCTTTCCGATTCCGACGGTCGGAGCCCTCATTCGAGACGATTCGGGCCGCATGCTCTTGTTCAAGACAGCCAAGTGGTCCGGCATGTGGGGAATTCCCGGCGGAAAGATCGAATGGGGTGAACCCTCTGAAGAGGCTCTCCGACGAGAGGTTCGCGAAGAGACTGGCCTAGAAATCGATCAAATTCAGTTCGTGATGGTTCAAGATTCCATCGCTTCGACCGAGTTTTATCGGGAGGCCCATTTCATCCTACTCAACTACACCTGCCTCGCCCTACCTGGCCAGTCGGTGACCTTGAATGAAGAGGCTCAAGAATTCGCCTGGGTCCATTGGGAACAAGCCTTCGAACTTCCCCTCAACACTCCGACCCGGCGATTGCTGGAAATGGTTCAGGCTCTCTAAGTACGCCTCTATTTATGGACATCATCACAATTGAAGATCTTGAGGTTTGTTACCACATCGGCGTTCCGGACGAAGAACGGGTCCATCCCCAGCGCCTCCTTATCAGCGTTAAAATGGAAACCGACTTCACCTTGGCCGCTGCGGGTGATGACCTGACTCACACCATCAATTATTACGCTGTCAGCCAACGGTTGCTCAGCCTCGGCCAGGGCAGGACGTGGAAGCTTCTGGAAACCTTAGCGGTTCACATTGCCGAATTAGTTCTCAGCGAGTTTGGAGCCCGCCGGGTTCACGTCGAAATCAAGAAATTCATTATCCCAGAAGCCCGTCACGTCTCCGTTCAGATTCATCGGCCTCAGTGATCCCGGCAGGTCTCCTGCGAAAAGCGACTTGTCAGGGCGAATTGAATTGTCAATTTCCCGACCTCAGCCGGCCCAAAAGGGTCCCCTTTTCTGGGCCAGCGCTTGAAATACGGTATCTCATGGAAGACCACATCGAGGTTGAGGGAAAAGTGATCGCTGTTCTGGCTGGAACGATGTTCCGCGTCGAACTCGACAATAAACACATCGTCTTGGCGACGATCTCCGGCAAAATGCGCAAACGCTTTGTCCGTTTGACGCCCGGCGATCGGGTGAAGATGAAAATGTCGCCTTACGACCTCAACAAAGCCCGGATTGTTTGGCGCATCGGTTGACTCGCTCGCCCGTACCAGGGGTTTTACGTGGGACGGTGCATCTGCCTGGCTCAGAGAACGTCCGAGCGCCGAGGATTGCGGCAGGCTCTAGAGCAATCAGGGCCCCAAAGGTCCCCAAAACAAGGCGGAGAACCAAAGGTGGCTCAAACAGATGTGCCTCGCTCGAACTAATGACTCGGTGAGGTGGTCCATAGCCTCTCCGCTCGAGTATCGAGCCTCACCGAGAGTCTCGGGCCCAAGACGTTGCCTTTTACCCGCTGACAAGCCCTGGGCTCTTCTGACCTGAAGCAACCCCGGTTTTAAACAACCCGGAGGGCCGCACGGGGCCCTTTTTAGAGCCCCCGTGCGGTGAAACCTGAATGATTACTTCGCCTCGGTGGCTACAGCGTCTTCTTCTTGCGATTCGCTGATCACCGGAGCGATGGCTTGCAACTTGTCCTTCTCGGCCAGGTTGATGAGCTTGACGCCCATGGTGTTGCGGCCGGCTTCGCGGATTCCCTTCACCGGGATTCGGACCATTTGGCCACCCGAAGTGATGAGCATCAGCTCATCGGAATCACGGACAGTCAGTGCACCCACCACATTGCCGGTCTTGTCACCGGTCTTCATGGTGATGATGCCCTTGCCGCCACGGCTCTGCTGACGGTACTCCTCGAAGTCGGTCCGTTTGCCGATACCGTTTCCGCCGGCAACCAACAGCGTAGAATCGGGATCCACGAGGGCCAAAGCGACGACAGCGTCCCCCTTCTCCAGCTCGATGCCCTTCACGCCACCGGCGTTGCGACCCATCGAACGCACCTGATCTTCCTGGAAGCGGATGCTCATACCCTGTTTGGTAATGAGAACGATCTCGTTATTTCCGTTGGTAAGGCGAACCTCCACCAAGTCGTCGCCCTTATCGAGAGTGATGGCGATGATCCCTCCCTTGCGGACATTCTGGAAATCGGACAGCTCGGTCCGCTTGACGGTTCCCAGTCGGGTAACGAAGAAGAGCTCGTTGGCCTGCTTCCAGGTCAAATCTTCCTTGTTGGCGCCATACTTAGAAGTCACCCGGACGAGCGTCTGAATCTTTTCCTCGCCGCGGAGCTCCAGAAGATTGGCAATGCTGCGTCCCTTGGCCGCACGTCCCATATCCGGAATCTCGTGCACGCGCTCCACATACACGCGGCCCAAGTTCGTAAAGAACATGAGGTAATCGTGGGTGCTGCATGTGAAGAGATGCTCGATGAAATCGCTGTCTTCCAGCTTGTCCGTCTCCCGCGTGGTCATTCCGATGACCCCCTTGCCACCGCGCTTCTGAGCCCTGTAGCTGGAGACGTTCGTTCGTTTGATGAGCCCATTATGGGTCAATGTCACGATAGCCCCCTCATTGGCGATGAGGTCTTCGATGGCCATCTCCCCTTCGTCGGGGACGATCTCGGACATGCGCGGCGAAGCGTGCTTGTCCTTAAGATCCCGAAGCTCCTTCTTGATGATAGAAAGCACTCGGGACTCCTTGGCGAGAATGTCCAGCAAGTCCTTGATCCGTTCGACCAGCTCGTAGTACTCGGCCGTGACCTTGTCGATTTCGAGACCGGTGAGCTGGTACAGACGAAGTTCCAAAATGGCGTCTACCTGACGCTCGGTCAGCGCATAGCGACCCGCCGCGTTCAGTCGCTCTTCGCTGCGAATCAAGATGCTCCAACGCTCCACCTGAGCGCGGGTCCATTCGAAGGCCATCAACTTGATACGAGCCTCATCGCGAGTCTTGGAACTGCGGATGATGCGAATGAACTCATCTAAGTTGTTGAGGGCGCAAATGTAACCCTCTAGCAACTCGGCCCGCTCTTCGGCCTTTCGCAATTCGAAACGGGTCCGACGGAGCACCACTTCGCGCCGGTGCTCAATGTAGCACTGGATGATCTCCTTCAGGTTGAGCGTCTTGGGCTTACCGTGGTCGATGGCCAGGGCATTAACACTGAAGCTGGTCTCGAGCTGGGTGTACTTGAAGAGATTGTTGATGACCACCCTCGGACTGGCATCGCGCTTGAGCTCAATGACCAGCCGGCAGTTTTCATCCGACTCGTTCCGCATCGCCGAGATCTCGGTGATGATTTTCTCTTGGACCAAGTTGGCGATTTGCTCCTCCAACCCGGCCCGGTTCACATTGTAGGGGATCTCAGTGATGACCAACTGCTCCCGATTGCCCTTGAGCTCCTCCACTCCGATTCGGCCTCGCAGCTTAATGCTACCCCGACCGCACCTGAAGTAATTGTGGATACCCTCGATGCCGCAAATGAAACCTCCGGTCGGGAAGTCCGGCCCTTTGATGAACTTTGTCAGTTCTGGAATAGTGATCGAGGGGTTGTCGATCTGGGCACAAACACCGTCAATCACCTCACCGAGGTTGTGCGGCGCCATGTTGGTGGCCATGCCGACGGCGATACCGGTACCGCCATTGACCAGCAAGTTCGGGAACGCGGCCGGCAAGACCGACGGCTCCATGAGTCGCTCGTCGTAGTTGGGAACGAAGTCCACCGTGTCCCGATCCATGTCGGTCATCAAGGCCGCGCCCAGATGAGTGAGGCGTGCCTCCGTATAACGCATGGCCGCCGGAGGGTCGTTTTCGACCGATCCGAAGTTTCCCTTCCCGTCCACGAGTCTCTCCCGCATGGCCCACGGCTGAGCCATGTGAACCAAGGTCGGGTAGATGACAGCCTCACCATGGGGATGGTAATCGCCCGAGGTTTGACCGCAGATCTTGGCGCACTTCATGTGCTTGCGACCTGGGACCAGGGACAGCCCCTCCATGGCGAAGAGGATGCGTCGCTGGGAGGGCTTCAGTCCGTCACGCACATCGGGCAGTGCGCGCGAGATGATAACGGACATCGAGTAGTCCAGAAACGAGGCCTTAATCTCGTCTGCGACGTTGATCGTGTGGATCTTCTCGTTGCCCGTGTAGGCACCACCACTGGCTTGCGGTTGTTTCGGTTGGATCTCTTCAGACATGGGGCGGAAAGTGAGGGATGGAGCAGGATCGGTGTCGGTTTCGTCGCTTCAGCTCAGACATCCAGATTGCGGACGTTGAGCGCGTTGTCCTCGATGAATTGGCGTCGCGGTTCGACCACATCGCCCATGAGGCGGGTGAACATCTCTTCGGCCTCAACCGCATCGGTCAGTTCGATTCGCAGGAGCTTGCGCTTCGGCGGATTCATCGTGGTCTCGAAGAGTTCCTTGGCGTCCATTTCACCCAATCCCTTGAAGCGGTAAATCTGGATGCCCTTCTTACCCACCTCCTTCACTTCATTGAGGATTTGCGGAATCGAGAAGATCGGAGTCACGTGGGCTCGTTCACCTTCCCCCTCGATTAACTCGAAGAGGGGTTTGCCCTGGGTGGCGTAATGATCGATCGACAGCCCCTTCTTGGTCAGCTTCGCCAGAAGTTCGCCAATCGCCCGTGACTCGAGGCTCAAATGAACATAAGTAGCACGGCGGCTCTGGCCCTTGGCCTTCTCCAAACGCTCCTTGGCCTCGATGTCGCCGAACAGGTCAGGATTGGCCACCTTGAAGGCCTCCTGCTCCTCGTTGGTCATGAAATAGTGAACGGTCTCCGCGTTGCCTTCGCGAACCTTCACTAAATGCTGCGGCAGCGCTCCGTCCGGAGCCCGACAGGCCACATATTTGGCAAAGTCACCGCCCTGACGTCGAATGAACGCGGCGTGCTTGTCGAGGGTCTCGAGCAAACTGAGAATCTCTTCCAACTGTTTGGCAGGCACTTCCTTGCCGTCGGCCAGATTCTTGAGGCGGACTTCCTCGGTGCCATTCTGGAGGAGGATCCGGTTGAGTTGATTGTCGTCGTCGACGTAGTCGGTCCGCTTTTTGCGGGTGATCGAATAGAGCGGCGGCTGGGCGATGTACACGTACCCATCGCGGATGAGTTGGGTCATCTGGCGATAGAAGAAGGTCAGCAGCAGCGTACGGATGTGGGATCCGTCGACATCTGCGTCAGTCATGATGATGACCTTGTGGTAGCGAAGGTTTTCGATCTTGAAGGCCCCCTCGCCCTCTCCGGCTCCGATTCCCGTCCCGATGGCGGTAATCATGGTCCGGATTTCGTTGTTCTGCAGAACCTTGTCGAGACGAGCCTTCTCGACGTTGATCAGCTTGCCTCGGATCGGAAGGATTGCCTGGAACTTTCGGTCGCGCCCCTGCTTGGCAGAGCCACCTGCCGAATCGCCCTCGACGATGTACAACTCGGTGTTGGCCGGGTCGCGGTCAGAACAATCGGCCAGCTTGCCGGGGAGTCCACCGCCGGTGAGGGCCGTTTTACGAACCGCCTCACGCGCCTTGCGAGCCGCTTCACGGGCCCGGGCTGCATTCAGAGCCTTTTCGACAATCTTCTTAGCCACCACCGGATTGTCGTCGAAGTAGTTCATCAGCCCTTCATACGAGGCCGACCCGACGATGCTTTCGACCTCCGGAGAGATGAGTTTGACCTTCGTCTGGGACTCGAACTTCGGATCGCTGTGCTTGATGGATATAGCGGCCGTCAGCCCTTCGCGAACGTCATCCCCAGTAATTTGAGGGTCCTTATCCTTCAGGATGCTGTTGGACTTGGCGTATTGGTTGACCGACCGCGTCAAGGCGGTTCGGAAACCCGAGAGGTGCGTGCCGCCATCCGGATTGTGGATGGTGTTGGTGTAGCAAAGAACCTGGTCGTTGTAGCTGTCGTTGTACTGCATCACGACATGGATGTGCACCTCGACCTCTTTCTCGGACGTGATGGTCTTGCTCTCCTTGAGGATGCTGATGGGCTTCGGATGCACGGTCACCCGATTCTTATTCAGCTGGCGTACGAACTCTTCCAACCCCTCCTTGTAAAGGAAGGTCTCGAGCTTCGGATCCGGCTGACGCTCATCCAAGAAGGTGATCTCGAGCCCCGAATTGATGCACGCCAACTCGCGGAGACGCTGAGTAATCCGGTCGGCCTTGAACTCGATGGTGTCGCGGAAGATCTCCGAATCCGGCATGAAGGTGATGAGGGTGCCGCGGCCCTTGGCCTTGCCGATGACCTCTAGCTTCTTGGTCACCTGGCCGCGCTTGAACTCCATGTGGTGGATCTTGCCTTCACGACTGACCTCCACCTCGAACCATTCAGAGACCGCATTGACGCACTTAGCGCCAACGCCGTGCGTACCTCCTGAAAATTTGTATCCTCCCTGACCGTATTTGCCGCCCGAGTGCAGCGTGGTCAGCACCAGTTCAACGGCGGGCATCTTTTTCTGCGGATGCATATCCACCGGGATGCCTCGACCGTCGTCTCGAATCGAGATGGAACCATCCACATGGATGACCACTTCGATCCTCATGCAGTGTCCGGCCAAGTGCTCGTCGACTGAATTGTCGAGCACCTCGGAAACACAGTGGTGGAGCGCTCGCTCGTCGGTACCACCGATGTACATGCCGGGTTTTTTCCGGACAGCTTCCAACCCCTCCAATGTGCTAATTTGGGAGCTATCGTAGGTTTCCTTCGGAGGAACGTTATCGGCCATAATGAGAATCCGGACGACCGCCCACGATGAAGCCGCAGGTCAGTTCAACGACATGTTAGCCGGTCGAAGCGGCTGAGGACAACAGCTTTCGAAAAAGCGCAATCTGTTGTTGTTTGAATTCGAGAAACACCCAACCGGTAGTGGGTCGGCACCGTAATCGGACGAGAGAAAACCTACCCAGAGATCACCCAAAGATCACTCGAAGCGAGTCAGATCGGACTCAGCACCCTCAGCCCTCTCAGCCCACTCAACTAAGTCTCTCAACACCCACCCCACCTCGGAGCCTCGATCTGGAATCAAGGCTTGATCTGCGATCTGAGTCTGAAATCAGGGCTTAAATTCGAGGCCGGGGTTTAAGACCAGGGTTTTAGGGCCGGGGGGTTAGGGCCCAGATTCGAGGCCGAGTTTCGAGGCCGGATTTTAAGGCCGCGATTTAGGGCTCGCCGCGGATGATTACAAACCACGCATCATTCCACTTCTCCTTGTCATCGCCGGCGATGATCAGAAATTCGCCCCGCTTGAGGGCGTCTAGAGAATGCTGGAGGGTCTTTACCAATTTGGCCTCTTTGGCGTCGTTGACGCTATGAAGTCGAACTTCCAAATGGCCATCGGCCGTGGTCTTCAGATCTACCTGGCACCGGTCCAACGGCACTTTCTGAGACACCTTTGCATCGAGGTCAATTTGGGTGGATTTTACTACCCAGTAGTTCTTCCAACGGAAATGCCGCAGCTTTTCGCGCCCCTTGGTATCCAACTCCTTGAGGCTTTTGCCCTCAGGGGCGGTGCCGT
>JBDKKQ010000465.1:0-3281 GCA_039796015.1 Verrucomicrobiota bacterium | reverse complement strand
CCCCGCCCCAGACCGGGCAGACGGAGAATTGAACGAAAAAGTCCCACCCGAAGAAGAATCAGACTTTGATCCGCTGAACCACGTCCGGTGATCGGCTTCAGGCGAGAGAATATCTGAGATGGATCGGGACGGCGCCGAATCGGTCAACGTCCCGTCGCGCCGGAGCGATTCTGAATTGGCATTCTTGACCGAACTCCCCACCGAGCGATCGGCATCGTCCGCAAGCTTGGACGCCTTACGCGGTTTGGACGGTTCGTCAGACCCACCATCCTCGAAGTCGGTCTTCTGGGACGCATCGTTGCGGGAACGGCGGGAACGGCCGCGTTCCCGGCTGAAATTGGGAACTTCATCGGTCTCGGCCTGTTTGCCCGACTCGATTTGATCGGACTTTTCGACCTCCCGGGGCTTCACCGAACCCGGTTCGGCCAGCCAGTTTTTCTTGCGATCGTATTCATCCATCAGGCGCTGCTGCGCCTTGGGATCCAGATTGGGAATAGCCGTAGATGGAGTGGGCAAGGACACATCAATGGCACCCCCCAGCGAATTGCCGGCACGAAACACGTCGAACTGACGGTTGCGCAGAAGCTTGTTCATGGTGCCCACACGCTCAGCCTCAGACTGAGGTCGGTATCCGGCACCTTCTTCAGGCCGTAAGGCTCCGGAGGTTTGCGCCTTGTCGCCCGCCAGGATCGGCAACACTGCCAACCCTACGACGCCGAGCATGATGGATACTCTGCAGCGGTTCATGAACAATAGATAAGGCCGAGACCCGGGATGCGTCAAAGGCCATTGCTGACCTATCCCCGGACGACCGCGGAACCTATCGCCGAACCGGATCCCCCTCCGGATCGGGCGCTCAGATACGCCTCGCAGAACTGGGAAGCCCGTACGCGAAACCAATCCCAATTGGCGGCGGCCACCTGACGGGAGTCGAACAAGGGGCTTCCGACCCCAAAGGCATCGGCTCCGGCGTCGCAAAAGGCGGCCAGAGTCTCGACCGTAACCCCACCGGTCGGCATCAGCGGAATTTCCGGGAATGGAGCCTTCACGGCCCGGAGGTGATTCGGTCCCAACTGTTCTGCCGGGAACACCTTCACCATCGTAGCCCCGAGGCTCCAGGCGGTGAAGATTTCGGTGGGAGTCATCGCTCCCGGCAAAATGGGAACACCCAAATCAACACAGGCGCGAATAACCTCCGGCAACACCACGGGGGTCACAATGAAACTCGCCCCCGCATCCAGAGCCAACTTGAGACCCTCCATCGAAGTGACCGTCCCGGCACCCACATTGCCACGGTCGCCCAAAAGATCACGGGTGAGGCGGATGAGGTCGGCCGCCCCGGGACTGTTCAAGGTGACCTCTAGGTTAACCAGACCACCGGCCATCACCGCAGGAACCAACTGCTCAACTTGAGCTCGGGGAAAGAAACGGAGGATACCGACAATAGGCATCGAACGGAACAGCGTGTCATTGAAGGGCGTGCTCATTGAAAAAGGGGGAGACTCTTTTTTTGGAGGCGCTTCACTGGCCGGGGGCCAATCGGCGCCAGATCCGACGCTGCCCCATTTCGGCCAGCCCGTCGACTTCGATGGCATTCCAGCGCGAGCTCAAACCGCATTCGATAGCGGCCATCGTGTAGGCCTCTCGCAGCGCCTCTCCCGCTGCCAAGATGATGGGCGACTCCCCTGCCTCAAGCGAACGCAACTCCGACCCGATCAACAGTCCGCTGAGGAAGGAGCGGTTGGAGGCCCCGGAGCAGCCCCGAAGCACCTGGCGGGTCCTCACCTGAAACAAGTTCGCGGCAAGCCCGGCCCGAGCCGACGCCGCCACACCTTCCCTGAAGGCATCCCAGTGCATCGCTCCCTCTGGCTCGCCGACCGCTGCAAGATCCATGGAATGCCGAAGCATGCTTTGCGTGCGCAGCATCTCGAAGAGTTCCCCGGTCATGAAAGTCGTGATCGCAGTGAGAACACCCGATTCGAGATGGAGATGTTTTGAATGAGTTCCCGGCAACACCAGCGTGGCCTGAAGCGGTAAGACGTCGCAGACTTGTTCGGCCCAACCCAGGGCTTGGGTTTCTTCACCGCGCATCATGTCGTTCTGCCCGCGAACCCCGGAAATCAAATACACCCCAGGCTCAACCCACTGCCCCACCACGCTCGAACCCTCCAGAGAAAACGGCAGGAGGGCATACGGCAACTCGCGCCAGCCAATGCTCGAACTGGCCATCCCAGAAACCATCACCGGCAGCCCCACCGGTGCACCTAAGCGCAACAGTGCTGCCTGAAGTGCCTCGCGAAACGCCAAAGCCCGATCTCCGCCGCGAGCTGCCAAACGCGCGGCACCGTCTTCCGAAGCAACCTCACGAAGCTCCTCCGGGCCATGCCACCGAAGGCGCAGTCGCGAAGTTCCCCAGTCACAGGCGATAAAATTCATTGTGCTGACTTCCATCGGCTCCATTCCAGACCCGGGCGATCGACCCGGAAGCTCACCAGTCGTTTCTCGTGCGCCTCGGTCACATAGACGGTGCAACCGTCGGCCCCACCGAAGCAGAGATTGCTCGGATTGGGCCCAAGCACGTCGATCTCCCGAAGAATCTCAGCGGTGGGAGACAGCTTCACAACGGTACCCTTCCCGTGGCGGGTCGCATACACGTTGCCATCGACATCACAACGCATGCCGTCGAAGCCATGATCCGGAAACTCCTTGAAGAGACGTCGATGTTCCAGCGAACCGTCGCTACGGATATCAAAGACCCAGATGCGCCGCTGAATGCTTTCGTTGACGTACAACCGCTTTCCGTCCGGGCTGACTTCAATGCCATTGGTCGTGCCCATTCCTTCGGCCTCCCGATGGGCCTTGCCATCCGTATCAATTCGCCACAACTGGCCGGTGCCGTCCTTCCAGTTCGGATCGCTGGCATACAAGGTTCCGTTGGCGGCGATGGCTAGATCGTTGGGCTGATTCATCCGACCCTCGTGAACCACTTGCACCACTTCCCGAGTGACTGGGTCGATCCGATGAATCTTGTGAGCGGTATAATCGGCGACATACATCCGACCGGAACGATCGAAGCGGATGCCATTGCCGGCACTTCCCTCAGGCAAGGCGACGAAGCGTTCGGCGCGTCCGTCTGGAGTCACCCGTGCGATATTTCTCGGATCGCCAAATCCGACGCAGAACACAAAACCCTTGCGGTCACAGGCCGGGCCTTCGATGCCGCGGGTGAAACCTTCCGAAGAGAAGGGTTTGGCTAACCACAGCGTCTCGGCAGAGGTCGA
>JBDKKQ010000464.1:0-5829 GCA_039796015.1 Verrucomicrobiota bacterium | reverse complement strand
GCCCACCTCCCCGCTAATCCAGCCGGGGTCGGTCCCACCTATTTACACAAAAGGGGCCACTCTCGACTAACTTAGGAGCCCTTTATTAACGGTGTGTATGGGCGAGATGGGTTCGTGGTGGTGCCTCCGCGGGACCGGTCCTGCGCTCGCAGGGAAGCTCGGGGGGAGGGGTCGCTTTTGCGCTGCGCGAGGGCGTCGGTTGGGTGCCTCCAATGCTGGCTCCAGCTCGGTCCCGCTGCTGCCCCAAAGGGGCGAGGTCATTCGGGCTAAATGGCTCTCACAATGACACGAAAGCGGGTTCACCGATGCTCGTCGGATGGATCGAGGCGACGTGGCGGCGATGGCATCTGCACCGGCCTAGGGATTACTGGTTCTTGAACGCGATGCCGGTCGGGTCGTTGTCGTCCCACCCGCGGCGGCTGTGGAATGACCACCAATCTTGCTCCTTGGGATTGCGCTTTTCCGGGGCGGCATGGGAATCGGCGAACACTAATTGGATGGACCCATTGTGCGGTGCGTAGGCGGGTGTCCAGTAGGGCATCTCCCAAAGTAGAACCGCGGTGGAAGTCGAGGCCACCGAGGAGGTCATGCGCCCGCTCACCGGGCGATCGACGTCATAGCTAGACTGATCTTTTTTCAGGAAGATGTGGTTCCACGGATAGGTGATCCAATCGTTGTCGCGCAGCCAGTTGCGGTAGTTGTCGCCGCTCAAAGCGGGATCCTTGCCGCGCAGACCTACTGGGCAAGCGTAGGTGCTGGGTGAGGGCGGGGTGTTTTTGCTTTGAACCGTGACCACCGCGCTTCCTCGGTTGGTGCCGCTGTTCTTGCCCACATACGGCTCTAGCAGTTCGTAGTGATACTTATCGCCGATTTGGAAGGAGTTACCCCAGACCTTGCCCCAATTCTTGGATCGGGGAAACCGCTCGCCATTGTCGCCCGAATACATCGCTACACCGAATCCGATCTGACGCAGGTTGTTGAGGCAATAGCTGCCATTGGCCTTCGATTTAGCTTTCGCCAGCGCGGGCAATAACATGCCGGCGAGGATCGCTATGATGGCGATGACGACGAGTAGCTCGATGAGCGTGAATCCGGTTTCGACCGGTCGTTGGGAACAGGGCGTAGGGTTCATGGGTTTTGGTCTGGGTGGTCGTGGGTTCAGAGGCTCAACGGGTTAGATTCTCACGGTTGGGTTTTCTTGGTCTGAGGCGGTTCACCCACCAACGGTTGGGTGCTCCGGAGATAGGCAAAGAGATCGCGCACTTGCTGCGGTTTCCAACCGTCGAGCAGTCCCTCGGGCATCAGCGACAATCCCGCCGGGTTCAGCTCGGCGATTTCGCTGCGGGCCAGCACCACGTTCTGATTGTCCAAGCCCCGCAGTACGATCGATTGCGCATTCTGCTCCACCAAAAATCCCGCGAGCGAACGGCCATCGCGGGTCTCGACCGTGTGGTTCTCATACCCTTCTCGGATTTCGGCACTCGGATTGAGGATCGCTAGCAGCAACGACTCGATGTCGGTGCGGTCGTGGACCGTCAGGTCGGGCCCTACCTCGCCGCCTTGCGCAAAGAGCCGGTGGCAACCACTGCAACTCGTCTGGAAGAGGGATCGCCCGGCATACGGGTCTCCGGCGCTCTCACGGATCCAGGCGGCCCGTTCGCGGATCTGGCCCTCGAGTTCGGCACTCGTGGACTTGCCGGTTTGCGGCCAAACGACTTCGGCCAGCGCCTGCAATGAGCTGTCCCGGTGCTGCTTGATTTTGCGGACGATGCTTGCCGGAACACTCAGAGGCGGGATCGGCGGTGCTGCCCAGCCGGAGGACTTTCGGGCGATGGCCTGGACATAAGCCTGCGACCAAGCCGGTCGGCTGGCCAAGAGGGCTTGAGCTGTGGGCAGCGACAATGGGCCCAGGGCGGGATACACACTCAAAACCACCGGGGCGATGGACGGATCGTCATAGGCCGCCAACGCGGTCAGAGCGGCCTGTCGCAGCGCATCATCTTTCACGATTCCGCGACACGCCTTGCTCAGGGCCGGCACGGCCCCGGCGACCCGCACCTCGGCCAGCACTGCCAAGAACTCCAATCGCTCTGCTCGTGGGGCCGTCTCGTCGGCGACGGTTTTCAGCGCCTCGGCGATGGCGGCCGGGTCGCCCTGACGCAGCGCAAAGGCGGCCGACCCGACCCCATGGCGCGCCATGGCCCGGCGCAGCGCCTCGGGCAAGCCCGACAACGCTCGCCCCTTGGCCGCCTGCTCCATGCCGGAGGCCAAGCGATGGCTGTGGGCCCGACTCGGTGAGAGTTCGAAGAGCCGGGCGCAGTTCAAGAGGTCGCGCTGGGTTCCTGCTTGAGCCCATCGGCGCGACATCCGCTCGATGAGGTGGTGTTCGACCAGCGGATGCCGCCAGAAGGCCTCGTTCTGCCACAAGCCCAGCACTGCGGTGGGATCTTTTTCTGCAGCGGTCTCCATGGCCCACCATAAAAGCAGCGGTTGTCGTGGGTCGGTGTCGTCTTCGGACCGGCCGGCCAAGGCGCGGACGATGGGCAAGCCTGCGGTCGCCGGCAGTCGTCGAGCCGTGCACGCCAATTGATTGCGCACACCAAGATCGGGTTCTTGAAGGGCCATGCGGCTCAAGGTTCCGGCCAATGCCTCAGAGACAGAACGAAGGTCTCCTGTCAGGCGAACGGCCCATTCTCGCACGGCGTCTTCTGGATGAGTCAAAGCGCGTTGGACCAGGGCCTCATTCCAACCCCCGCTGAGATTCAAGGCCCAGAGCGTCTCGAGGGCGAGTTGACCACGACTTTGGAAGAGCGTCTGGGTCAGGCCTGGGATCAGCCCCGCCTCGTTCCGATCTGCCAAGACCCGCAGTGCTGTTTGGCGAGTCCAGCGGTTCGGGTTTTTCAGGGCTTCGACGAGATCCGCGGAGCTGGCCTTTCCCAGGTTGTTGATCCGCATTGCAGAGGCACCTCGCGCCTTCAGCCGGTAGACCCGTCCGTTGGCCGCATCCATTTTGCCTTCATGGTTGCGGAAGTGATTCACCTGCTGGTCGTACCAGTCGCAAACATAGATGGCTCCATCGGGGCCGACTTTGATGTCCACCGGACGGAACCACCGGTCGTCGCTGGTGACCGGATGCCCGAGATCATGGGTTTTGAAGGTGGATTTTTCGGGCAGGAATTCGCTCAGAACGATGCGTCCTTGCAGCGGTTCCACGCCGAAGAGCCGACCGTTGTACCGAGACGGCAAGGCCCCGTGGTCATAGATCAAAAAATTGTGGGTGAACCGCGGGATGCGGTCGTGGGCCATGGCCGGGAAATAGCCGAAGGCATAGGGGTTGGAGAGCGGCCCGTGCTTCTCAAAGCCCTTTTGTAAATAGGCGCCCTGCTGGTAGTGGAAGCCGCGGGTGTCTCCACCATTGTGGCCGGAGAAAATTCGCCCGCGGTTGTCGATCTCGCAGCCGAAGGCATTGCCTCCGCCTTCAGAGAACACCTCGTACACGCGGCGCTCTGGATGATAGCGCCAAATGTTCTGGCCCTGTGAATAGAGGGCCTTGGCATTGAGCGGTTTTCCGTCGGCCCCATGGACCCAGATGTTGGCGGTCACCGTGCTGCCCTGGGCTCCATAGAGCCACCCGTCCGGACCCCAGCGCAGCGAATTGGCGACACTGTGCGTGTCTTCCAGACCGAAGCCCGAGAGCCGGACCTCCGGATCGCCGTCGGGTCTATCGTCCTGGTTGGCGTCGCGGTAGAAAAGTAAGTAGGGGGGATTAAGCACCCAGACCCCACCGCGTCCATGCTCGACCGCGCTGACAATGTTGAGCCCATCGACAAATACCGTATGACGGTCCAAGCGTCCGTCGCCGTCGGTGTCTTCATGAATACTAATGCGATCCTTGCCCGGGAAATGTTTGGGCGGCGGCGGCGGTACTTTGTCATAGACCGAGCGCCACACACTGTCGTGACTAATGCGCGTCAGCCCCGCGGGCGAGGGATACTGGCGGTACTCCACCACCCACATCCGTCCGCGCTCGTCGAAATTCAGGAACACGGGCTGGGCGATTTGGGGCTCGGTGAGCAACTGCTCCCATTCCAGGTCGTCGGCCACTCGAAACCGCGACAGCGAAGCTTCTGGGCTGAGAGGATTAGCAGTGGCTTCTTGAGGCAGATCCGGCGCTGCGGGGGCCGGGGTTGCCACCGGTTTGGCAGCGGTGTTGGTGGAGGTGGGAGCGGACGTGCCGGTGGGAGTGGTCAGTTTTGAGGGCGGGATTGCCGAGGTCTCTTTGGGTACCAAGACTACGGGCTTGCCGGAGATCGCAGCCGCAGCCGGCGGCACGGGATCTCGCAGGCACCAGAGGATTCCGTTCAGCAGCAGTCGGCGAAAGGAGGCCGTCTCGAAGTCATCCGGGTTGCCCAGGGAGGTAGAAAAAACTCTCCGTTGGTGCGCGGTATTAATCCACGCCACGGGCTCCAGAGTGGTTTGCCCCTCCACTCGACCTTGCATTAGGGCAACGACGGTATCAGCAGGCTGCGACTGCTTATAGAGGTGCGAGGTGGTGATTTGTTGGGCGGTGGTGACGCCGGTCATCACGATGTGGCCTGCTTGGTCCCCAATTCCTTCGATGAGCGTGCGTGGGCTTTGAGGGGGTTTGTTGTTGTAGTGCCCGCCGTATTTCATGCCCAGCACGTCGATGTCGAAGGTGGGCCAGGCGGCGTATCCGGGTGCTTTGGGTGTGGCATCGAATCCGTGGCTGGCCGTTCGAAGGGCCACGACCGGCTTGCCCGCGGCCACATGCGCCTTGAGCAAGTCGATGAGTCGTTGGGGCGGGGTCCGGCGTCGGGTGCTCACCACCACGAGGTCCGCGTCGCGCAGGCGCTCGATGTCGGCAAAATTGGGGTCTCCTTCGATGGGCGGGGCCATCACGGTGCTGACCTCATAGCCTCGGCCCGACAGTTCAGCCGCGGCGAAGGCCGGCAGGGTTTCCCACGTTTGGTATTCGTTCTCGCCGATGAGCAGAACGATTTTCTTGTGCACATCGCCTGCGAATCGAAAGGGCGCCTTTCCGGTGAAATCGGCTCGCGTGATGCTCGGGCACCAGAAGCGCTCGATATGCTCCACCACCAGTTCGGTGCCCCGAAAGTGCGACACATAGGGGGCCTTGCGGTGGTTGTACATGGAGTCGGTCATGTCGCGCATCAGGACCACATTTTGGCCCTGTTGGACCATTTGGCGGATGGCGAAGGGTCGGCCGAGAACGCACATATTAATATGCACTCCCATGATGATGACGTTGGTGATCCCGCGTTGGCGCATGAGATAAAAGGCCTCGGCTGAATCGGTGATGGCGTCGCCCTCGCGAATCTCTAGTGCTGGATGCTGGCGCGTCCATGCGCCGTAGCCGGGGCATTCCGGGCATCCATCGCAGCCGCCGTCGGAATCATCGATGGGGAGCGGGGCCTCCAGGTCGTTCACTCGCGAGCACCAGCCCTGCAAGGGGATGGCGGTCTTCACCGGCGGTGCCGATTGGGCGAGTTTCCGGCCCGGGTGGTCTTGATAGAACTTCAGAGTGTCGCTCGGGCAGTGGAGGATGAGCATGCCTTTGGCGCGTGCGGCCAGCAGCACTTCGTTCATGGCCGGAGCCATCTCGCCCACGCGCTCGGTGGCATCGGGGCAATGGTGCTGGTCCCACATATCGCACACCACCACGGCGGTTCGCGAGGACTCCCAGGTCACGGTGCCGTCGTGGGGAGTGGCTGCCGCGAGGTTGGTAGATCCAGTGCGCCAGCGCGTGTGCAGGGTGATGGATTCGGCCTCGGTGCTGCAGTGGCAGAG
>JBDKKQ010000463.1:0-5720 GCA_039796015.1 Verrucomicrobiota bacterium | reverse complement strand
CACCGGTTCATTCGTCTGCCTTTCCCTGCAAAATCCCTTTTTTGCTCCAGCGCCTTTGGCTCAAGCTTTGCAGCGTGTCTGCGACGACTTCTAAGACCATGCGGGCGGTGGTGTATCGGGGTGTGAATGATCTGAGGGTCGAGGAGGTTCCGGTTCCTCGGATTGGCTCCGGCGAAATCCTCGTGCGGGTGGGCGTTTGCGGGGTGTGCCCCACCGACATTAAGAAAGTCCACTACGGAACCCAGGCCCCGCCGCGGATTTATGGCCATGAAACGGCTGGCACCATTGTTCGGGTGGGTGCTCGGGTTCAAGGGTGGTCGGTCGGTGACCGCGTTGGGCTTCACCACCATGTGCCGTGTCTGGACTGCCACTTCTGCCGACACCGGGCCTTTGCCCAATGTGAAACCTACAAGCGTACGGGCATCACGGCGGGCTTCGAGCCGGCCGGTGGCGGTTATGCTGAATACGTTCGGGTCATGAATTTTTGCCTGCCCGGGGTGGTGAAGATTCCGGCCAAGAACAGTTTGGAAGAAGGAGCCATGCTTGAGCCCGTCAATACGGTGCTCAAAGGAATCCGCAGCCTGCCCCTCCTGAAGGGCGACACGGTCTGGGTGGCGGGTGCCGGACCCATTGGGTTGCTCTTCATCGGAATGCTGTCCGCATTGGGGATGCGCGTGGTGGCGACGGACCTCATGGAATCCCGCCGACAACTGGCCCGACGCTGGGGCGCCTGGAAAGCCTTGGATGGGGCGGATACGAACCTGGTGGATGCGTTGCGTGCTCTGACCCGCGGTCGTGGATTGGATGCCGCCGTCGTTTGTGTGCCGGTCGATGCCGTGGTAGCCCAGGCTCAGGCGGCTTTGCGGGGCGGGGGAACGACGTTGCTTTTTGCCCATACCTTGCGGGGCAAAATGGCACCCATAGACCTCGGGGTGCTTTGCGTGGATGAAAAAGGATTGATGGGCAGCTACTCCTCGGACTTCACCCTGCAAAAAGAAGTGGCTCGATGGGTGTTTTCCCGGCGCTTGGACGTCCGGAAGCTCATCACCCATCGCTTTCCGCTCGAGGAAACCGCGGCCGCCGTGGCGTTGGCAGCCCGTCCCAGCGAGGATTCCCTCAAGATCCTGGTCGAAAGCGGTTCGGCTCGAAGGCCCGGCGGATCGCCCCCTGAAAACGACAACGCCGGCGCACAGTGCGTGCACGCCGGCGTGATCGGTTAAAAACTCGGTCGGTCTCTGTAAAGACCCTAGAGTGCGGAGTTCAGGCGGTGAGCTTCTCGAAGCGGGCCTCGATGAACTCCCAGTTGAGCACCTTCGAGATGGCCTGCACGTAGTCGGCGCGGCGATTCTGGTGCTTCAGGTAGTAGGCATGCTCCCACAGGTCGATGCCGAAGAGCGGGGCCTCGCCGTTGGACAGCGGGCTGTCCTGATTGGCGGTGGTGACCAGCTTCAGGCTCTTGTCCTTGGTGACCACAACCCAAAGCCATCCGCTTCCGAAAACGCCCATAGCGCGCTTGAGGAATTCTTCCTTGGCCTCGTCTTCACTGCTAAAGAGTTCTCCAAAGGCCTTCATGAGCGGTCCGCCTTCGGTCAGCGGGGCTGAATCCTTCTTGAGGCACTGCCAGAAGAGGGAGTGGTTGTAATGACCGCCACCATGATTGCGGACGGCGGAGCGGATCTTCTCAGGAACGGTGTTCAGGTTCTTGAGCAAGTCTTCCACCGAGAGTTTCTGCAGGTCAGGGTAATCGGATAGCGCTTCGTTGAGCTTGGTGACGTAGGTCTGGTGATGCTTGCCATGGTGGATTTCCATGGTTTTGGCATCGATGTACGGCTCCAGTGCGTCGAAGGAGTATCCCAGCGCAGGCAACTTGTGTGGCCCGGAAGCGGATTGTGCGAAGGTCCGGAACGGAGCCGCAGCCATGGCCAAAGCCAAGGCACCGGCCGACTTGAGTGCGTGACGTCGAGTGATCATGCGGCGAGCAAATAGATTAAACTTAGAACACAAAAGTGGTCTCGGTTGGATCTGGGCGCAAGCTTGTGAATGTTTCCATTGGGTCACAGATGCACGAGAAACCGTCGCCAGCCTTGCGCCTGATTCGGTGCCGCTCTTAGTATAGCAAAGTATGAGGTTGCTCCGAGTTGGTTCCCTGTCGATGGCCGTGATTCTGGGTGGGATCCTGTCCCTGCGGGCAGAGATCACGCCGGAGGACATTCGCCAGTTGCAGACCCGATTCCAACAGGCCGAAGAGTCCGAAGAACGGTTGCGGGCCCGGATCCAGAAACTGGAAGCCACCATCGCCGAATTGCGTTCGCAGATGGGTGAGGTTCGATCGGTGGCCGCTTCGGCCGGCAAAGACGCGGTCACTCAGGAGCAGCTTAAGAAGGTGCTCGACCAGTTGAGGGATTTGGATCGCCGCCGTCAGGACGACAACGAGAAGGTGGTGCAGCAGATCAAGCGACTCGCAGACCTGCCCACGGCACCGCCTCCGAGCTTCGACGATCCCAAACCAAAGGGTCGCAAGCCATCCGGAGAGCCGAGCGTCGGTGCCGGTGGAAACGGGGGGGGAGCCAAGTCTGATTCTAAGTCTGATCTCAAATCCGAGCCCAAGGCAGACATGCCTAAGCCGACGTTGCCGGCCGATTATGAATTCTATGAGCACGTTGTCCGTGACAACCAATCGGTGAGCCAGATCATCAATGAGTACAACAAGGGCTACGGACTGAAAGTGCGCCTGAAGCACGTTCTCGAGGCCAATCCCAAGTTGCGCCCGGAGCGGTTAATCACGGGGCAAAAGATTCGCATCCCGGTGGTCAAGTAAGCGCAGTCAGGGTCCCTAAGTTTAAGCAGCACGAATCCGCCCATGAAACTCATCCGCCGACTGCACTTGTTTCTCGGGGTTTTCTTC
Organism: Verrucomicrobiota bacterium; assembly: GCA_039796015.1. GTDB lineage: Bacteria > Verrucomicrobiota > Verrucomicrobiia > Limisphaerales > UBA9464 > SXXZ01. The sequence continues at coordinate 2,815 of JBDKKQ010000463.1, read as the reverse complement.
ACCCCGCTGCTCGTTTTCTTCGTGGCGACCGGTTGGTATCAGACGATCAACCCAGAACGGCTCAAGACCGCTGGAGATGCCGAGACGTTGCTGCAAAAATTTCGGGTGGTTCACACCGATCAGGTTTATCCGGGTGACCGCGAATTTAGTCGCCCGTCGTCGCCGAAGCTCTTTCAGGGACTCATCGGCGCCATGTCGGCGGCCGTGCTAATCTCGACGGCGCTCGGAGTCTTCTTGGCCTTTAAGACGGTCCGCGGCAAGGGGTGGGTGCTCTTCTGGTTGTTGGCAGGTCTGGCGGTTCCGGTCGGCCTACTTTGGGCCGGACGAAGGGGATGATCATGATATTGACGCCACTTCAATGGGTTCTGGTGGGTATCGCGGGGGTGGCCCTTTGGGCAGGGGTCTGGTATTGGTTCCGCACTCGCTTGCGCTATGTCATCGGCCAGAGCTCCCTACGGGTAGTGTTTGGAAAGACCACTGTCCGGCGGGTGCCTTTCGAACAAATCCAGCGCATTCAAAAACCTCGAGGAGGTCTCCCATGGCTGAGGACAGAGAATTGGCGTAACGGCTTCTTCGACAGTCACCGGGTTCTAGTTTTAGAGCGAAACACGGGTTGGTTTCCGTGGTTTGTCATCACTCCCTCTCGCCGATATGAGTTTCGATCCCAATTGAGGGACGCTATGGCTCGTCACGGAGTTCAGACCGAGGACGAAGGCGCAGTTGAAGATCTAGAATGATTCTCGAGCAGGTGGGCCCCGGCATCGTTGCCGAACGGCCAGGGGTTGATTAGCGTCGGGCCCGAAATGCGATCATTGCTGATTTCAGGCGGGCGGGTGGTGGATCCGGCCAATGGATTCGACGGAGCGGCCGATGTCTTGGTAACCGATGGGCGGATCGCCCGGGTTGGCCCGTCTCTGCAGGCTCCGGCGGAGGCCGAACGGATTGACGCCACCGGGAAGGTGGTATGTCCCGGACTGATCGACCTCCATGTTCATTTTCGTGAACCGGGACAGACCGCCAAGGAGACGATCGCCACCGGCGCTCAGGCGGCTGCCCGCGGTGGCTTTACCACGGTGGTTTGCATGCCGAACACGCAGCCGTCGATCGATTCAGCCAGCACTGTGGCGCTCATCCAGGAAAAGGCCCGCACGGCGGTAATTCGAATCGAGGTCTCCGGTGCGATGAGTAAGGGAATTCAGGGCGAAGAATTGGCGTCGATCGGTTCATTGGCTAAGGCCGGCGTGGTGGCGTTGACCGATGACGGTCATTGCATCCAGAACAATGATTTGATGCGACGTGCCCTGGAATACGCCCGTCAGTTCGGACTGCCCGTGATGGACCACTGCCAAGACTACGGGATGGTCATGAATGGCGTCATGCACGAGGGGCTTCAAAGCCTGCGTCTGGGGCTCCGCGGATGGCCTGCCGCCGGTGAAGAGTTGATCGTCGCCCGCAATATCCTGTTGGCCGAGCAAACTGGAACCCCAGTGCATTGTCAGCACATGAGTGCGGCGGGCAGCGTTCGGCTCATTCGCGAAGCCAAGAAGCGTGGGGTACCGATTTCTGGAGAGGCCTGCCCGCACCATTTCACGCTTACCGATTCGACCATCGCTGGCAGTGCAGAATTTTGGGCCGGAGATGGCGCGGAACTGGCCCGCCGGGTCTTTCAGAGTCATCCGCTGCCCACCTGGCCGATTTACCACACCCACTTCAAGATGAATCCGCCTCTGCGCACCGCGGCCGATCGGGAGGCGATTCTGGAGGGGTTGGTTGATGGAACATTGGAGATCATCGCCAGCGACCACGCCCCGCACACCGAGTCAGAGAAGGAAGTCGAATTTGACGACGCGCCCTTCGGGATCGTGGGTTTGGAACTCGAGCTGCCTCTGTCTCTGATGCAGCTTTACCATACGGGGCGGCTTTCGCTTTCCGGGGTGCTCGAGAAACTCACGATCAATCCGGCCCGTTTCCTCAAACTGTCCGAGGGTCGCGGCACGCTTTCGGTGGGGGCCTGGGGCGACATCACACTCTTCGATCCAGAGGCTTCCTGGGTTTGTGACCGTCGCGACACGGACAGTCTCAGCCAGAACAATCCCTTCCACGGATGGCCCATGAAAGGGCGGGTGACGGGGACTTTCGTCGGTGGGCAGCGCGTATTTTCTTTAAGTCGGTGAACTGGGGGCTCCGCGAGACAAGGCCTCCGCTCGCTGAGGAGTTTCTGGGGAAGTAGAACGTGCGGGTCCCGCGCGAGGGAGGGCTTCCGAGGCTCGGTTTGGGCGGTCCCGCTATTGCCTGATGGAGTTGACCTGGGTGTTTTTTGGTAATTGGGGTTTGGGCTGGATCGGGGTATTGTCGATGCAACACTATTGAATTATGAGATTCGGACGGATTTGGATGTTCCTATTGGCGTTAACGGGGCTCATTTCCCTTCGGGTCGGGGCGGTGGATCCGCAGCCAGCACCTCCAGCGATTCGGCTCTCACCCGGGTTGGCGGAGGCTCCGTTGGCCAAGCGACTCGAGACCGTGGGCGCGGGTGTCGTTGCTCCATGGCGTGAGTATTCTATCGGGGATCCGACCTCCGAGGAGCAGATGTATCTCGAATACATTAATCGGGCCCGAGCGTTGCCTTGGGAAGAAGGGTATTTGTTGGCGACGAGCTCCGATGCAGAGCTTCGGTTCACTTATGATTTTTTTGGCGTCGATCTCCAGCGGGTCGTCGATGAGATCGCGGCGTACCCGCCTCAACCGCCGCTGGCCTTCGAGCCGCGTCTGATCGAAATCGCCCGCAGCCACAGTGAGTACATGCTGCGAAATG
>JBDKKQ010000462.1:0-2599 GCA_039796015.1 Verrucomicrobiota bacterium | reverse complement strand
GGGAGCTCTGCCACAGTTGCTTGGTTGAGAAGTCGGAATTGCCAATGTTGAAGGGTATGGGAATCGTAACGTCTTGGACCGACCAGGTGCGCACCCGACTTTCGTCACCCAACGGCGGACTGCGCATGGAATCCAAACCGGCCGGGATCAAGTACACATACGGTGTCGCCGCCAAAGCAGTCGGATCCATGAAGGCCAAGGTGGGATCGGCCGGGGAACTGGCACCGGCGGCACCGATGGCCGAGGCATTGGGGAACGGAGTGTCCATTCCCTTGTACCCTTCCAGGGCCACTCCGATCCCGAAGATCTTGGTGGCGAACGCGCTTTTGTGGTAGGTGTGATCGCCTGCGGCCAGAATCTGACCGAAGAGGTTCATGCCATCGGCGATGGTGGTGTCGAACTCGATGAGCAACCCCGGAACCGCAAGCCCGTCGCCCCGATCGAGTTGCATGCACATGCGGCGAACATCAACATCTTCCAAAAGATTGTCCCGGCGGGCTCTGTTTAGAATGTCCTTCCAATTAATATCACCATCAGCCCCTGGCAGGATTCGATAGTTCTCGGTCCGCAAAGAAACTGTGGTTCCGTAGTTGTCGGGATTGTTGAAGCCCAAACGCCCCTTGAGCACCGACCAATCAGAGTTCATTTCGGCCAAGGCTCCGGAGAGTCCCGGATCGCCCACGGAACTGCCGGTGAACTGAGGCACGCCATTGCGAACCACGCCCAAGGCTCGGGCTTGAATGATACGGTCCACGTAAGCCTTGCCGCTTTGGCTGTTGAGGAGACCTGTCTCGTAGTCGAAGGCGTTGGCGGCCAAGAGCGTGTAGCTCGAGGCCAGATTCAGCAGCTTCTCGTAACGATCCAGCTTCTCGTTGCGGAACAGTCGAAAGGCGACATCGCGGGTCCGGTAGCCCTGAATGACGGCCGAGGATCGGGTGCGGAATGCCTGCCGGTCGGCCTGGATCCGCTCACCTTCCGCCACCACCGAACGAAGCTTCATCTGAGCGTCGTACAGTTCGCGCTGGCGCTGGTTGACCTCGGTCAACTCCATGTGAGCAGTTTCCAACTCGTCGGCGAGATTTTTCAGGGTCTGCCGTAAATCGATGAGCTTCTCACGGGGAACTATATAACCAAATTTAGTCCAAGCGGCCGAGGTCTCCGTGGCGAACTCCATCGATGCTACAACGGACAACCGCGCCGCCTTAATTTTATCGAGAACCTCCACGACCGTTGCGCCGGTGGCCAGCATGGCCGCGCGCCCAGGTGCGGTGAGATCACCGCCGGCAGCCAAACCTGCAATCAACGATTTGGGCAATGCCTCGGAAATAGCACCTGTCACATTGTCCACCGATTTTGCTACGGTATCAGTCACCGCCGCGAAGATTTCATTCGCCAGCAGCACCGATTTCAATGTTTGTTCAGAGATTAGCAGCCCCAGTTCCGCGTCCCTGATTTCCTCCTGCGAATCGTAGTTGGCTTTGAACAAGTCCAACGCCGTCTGCATGCTGCTGAATTGTCTTCGGGAGGTGTCGGCTGCTTTGGCTAAAAGACGTTCAGCGGCAATCACACCCGAAATGGACTGTTGAATGCGTCCCGGAGAAGACCTTCGACCCGACCAATCAGCAGGTCGATGCGTGAACCCGTTTGCGGATAATCGGATTGTGTAATTGGTTAGAACCGGAAATTTAAAAAATTTGTCGGGAGTGGCTACGCCTTGCCATTCCGGAGGGAATCCCAAGATCCCGATCTCAAATTCTTTGGCCTCATCATTGACAGTGGCAGGGAATATGTGCTCGGGCATGTCGACGTACAGGTAATGTACGAGGTCCGGACCGACATAATCCTGAGGGAAGGTCTTCCCCGGGCCAATGTCATCGGAGTAGGGAGACCCGTAGATCTCGATCAACTGAGAAGTCACCGCCCGCTCAGCATCGAGGATCTTCGATTTCACCTCTTCCAGGCTGTCTTCCTGGGACCGGATGCCCTCGGACATGGTCCGGGCCTCCTCGAACGCCAATGATGCATTCTCGAGCGTACCGATCGCCCGATCGTACAACTGCTCGTAGTGGCCCTTGGGGGTCGCCCCTGTCACCAAGTTGGGATTGATGTCGAGCGCCACGCTATCCCGCGGCAAGCCCAGCGGCGTGAGGCCCGCCTCGGCATTGTCCAGGATTTGTTGGGTTTGACGATAGTTCAGCGGTAATTGGGTCAACTCGAGCACTGTGGTGCGGTCGATCTTTTGGATGCCCTCATGGGAAGGATCCGGATCCACCGACGGCAGCAGGGAATTGCCGACCACCCAGTTGAGATAGGCACCCTGCCCGACGCGACTGGCCCAGTGATCCAGCCCCCAGTGTCGCACCGAGGCGACCACCCGATTGGTATTGGATCGGGTCTCGCCAAAGCGGGTCCAACCTTTGATTTCGCCCGAACGGTAGGATTGGCGGAACACCAACTCCATGACCTCGAACCCCATCTGACTGACAGCCGCTGCCGATGCAGCGAACTTGCGTTCGTCGAGGTAATCGACCTGGACAGGTTTGCCTAAAATGGTCACGGCCTCGGTGCGGGGCACCCAATCGAAGTTCTGATTGACGAT
>JBDKKQ010000461.1:0-6995 GCA_039796015.1 Verrucomicrobiota bacterium | reverse complement strand
TTGTCGGGTCAACAAGGAGCCGACGTTTCACAGGAGGCCGTGGTCACCGAAATCGTCAAGATCGTCTCAAACATCCCATTCGGCACGATCGGCATCACTGCGATGATCGGTCTGATCTTTGCCGCCATCTCAATGATGCGGACCATCGAAGCTGCCTTCAACGACATCTGGGGTGTCACCCGCTCTAGGTCCTGGTGGAACAGCATTCTTCTCTATTGGGGGGTTCTGACACTGGGGCCGGCCGTCCTAGCCTTGGTCACCACCTCGAGTTATGTTAAGGCTACCTTCCAACAGGTCGAATGGATGCAGCGACTCCCCCTCTTGGGCATGCTCAACACCGCCCTTCTCCCCATCATCACGCTGGCCATTGCCTTTGGCCTCTTCTACTTGTTAATGCCCAATACTCGGGTCGATCCCCGATCGGCTGCCGTTGGAGCAGCGGTGGCCGCCACCCTCTGGTGGGGTAACTCCCAACTGGGAGCCCTCTACAATACCCGAGTAGTCACCTACTCCAAGATCTATGGATCCCTGGGTGCGGTGCCCCTGTTCCTTCTAGGACTCTACTTTTCCTGGTTGATCCTGCTCTTTGGATCACAAGTGGCCTACGTGTTCCAAAATAGAGGCGCTTACCTTCAGGACCATAAAGCCGACTCGATCCACCAAAACGGGCGCGAGTTCGCCGCCTTGCGTTTGATGACAGCCATTGGGATGTGCTTCCAACGGGGCGAGCGTCCTCCGGCCGCCTCGTCCCTGGCCAACCAGTTGGGTATCCCTCCGAAGCTTGCTACATCCCTGCTCGGTTCACTGGCCTCCTCCGGCCTTTTACATGAAACCTCAGGGGCCGAAGTCGCCTTCGTTCCGGCTAAACCCCTGAACGAACTATCCATTCAATCCATCCTACTCGCCATCCGGACGGCGCATGGAAGGGATATTTCTACCGCTGAGGATGCCGGACGCCAGCCGGTGACTCAGGCTCTCGATGCGGTTCGAAAGGCCGAAAACTCCATGGCCTCCACCTACACTTTGGCCCAACTGGTTGATGAAGCCGCCGAAGCCTCAAAGCCCAAGCTCAAAGAGCCCTTGACCAGTCCTTCGTAGGTCTCCTGACCTCTCACCACCCAGCTCTCGGCGCCAGGCTCCGCTGCCAGGCTCATCGAGGAACTGGGCCGTCCAACGCCAACTCAGTTTTGGTCCCGCGAACGTCGTCGACCATGCTCACACTGCACGTCCATCGGTCGGCCTGCTCCCGGAACTGCGTGATCGAGAAGTGCTTAAGGCGAACCTTGCGCGCGTCATAAACCTCGGCACTCAAGACCACTCCGAGCTTTTCATCGATCCAGGACCTAACCGCGGCTGGTCCCTCGGGTTTCTTGGAGACACTTTCGAGCACTTGACACCACCTGCTATTACTCAATTCACGACCAATCACGCGCTGTTCTGGCCAATGAAGAAATTCCATGCCCAATTCACGAAGTAAAAAATCACTCTTTGCGATCGCCCAATCCCCAGACCCTCGGCCCCCCTGGATGGGTGGTTTCCCAAGACCCTCGACCACCACTTCAAAGGTCGGAGGACCCTCAGCACTGTAGTGGATTCTTGAAACCTCCCCTGCGCCCTTCGCGTCCGGGCCTCCCACCCGATATTCAACTGTCCATCGCCCCTTCCCGGGTTGAGTGACCACAGTCACCGGAATCTGACGGCGTCCCTCCCGATTACGGATCCTCAAGACCGCCTGATTGGTTGAGGACTCTTCGGGAGCCACCGTCCGCAACCGTTGGGCCAACTCTCGTCCCTGGGACTCCGCCGTCTCATCAGCGCCAGCGACCGACAACACACCCGTCACGACGACAAGAATCCAGAGGATGGCCCAGACAAACCCGGGAACCCGGCTCTTTGACTGCAATGAGGGAAGCCTAACGCTCATCGGAGAATCACTTGGGGCCGCTCTCCGCGCCGACCTTGCACGATCAATCCGGCCGACCCTGGAGCCGACGAGCCACCCGAACAACCACAACCTCCTCCGCGGCTGCCCAGCAAACGGAGCCCTTTTCGCGGTGCCCATCGGGCCCACAGGAACAACGCCAGCGTGATTCCCACCACACTCAGAGCCGCTAATTTCTGCCAGTCCATACCCGGCAGCATAACCGCAGGCCCCTGGGGAGCAATCCCTCGCGTCGGGGGACAAATTTGGACATTCCTGACGATTGACCTGATGGCTAGGCATGCTTGTCTGTCCGCCATGCAACCCCCCCGCTTGATTGGGTTACGTCGCCTGGGATGGGTTCTCGTGTTCGGGCCCGCTCTGGGCTGCGGTTTATTGGCCCTCTCAGGATGCACCGCCACCTCAAAAGCTCGGATACTCATGCCCGCTCCGGACTTCCCTGCCGTCATCCACCCTTTAGACGGGAGTGTTGGCTCCGTGGTTCTGGTCAATGAGCGCCTCCAGTTTGTGGTGATGGATTACTCCTTCAGCACTCTGCCACCCACCGGCTCCCTTCTAGAAGTATACCGTTCCACCAACCGCGTGGGCCGAGTCCGGTTGTCCCGATGGAGCAATCCGACAACGGCCGCCGCCGACATCATTGAAGGCGCGCCCCAAATCGGCGACACCGCTCGACCCGATTAATGCCTCATGAGTTGGTTTTAATTTCTTATACCTTTCATCCGAAGGGAGGCTCGCTTGACCCTCCAATGGGCCAATCTCTACGCTACGGCCGTGCGTTCCTTTTGCCTCTTCATTCGCAGTATGGTGCACCTCACCGCGATCTGCCTTGGGCTCCTCTGCCCAAATGGCCTGATGGCTGCCGAACCTGCTGCCGGTCTGGCCCAAACACTGCGATCAGGAACCTCATCCGATCACCGTACTGCTGACGGAATCGCCCTATTTGTGCCTTCGGGCGAACCTGCTACGCCCTTCTTAATCCCAGGGCCCTTCACCTCAGCCTGGACTGGTGAGCTGTCCGTCGACCTTCGCGGCGAGTACTCCTTCCATGGGCTCTTCACCGGGCACCTCAAGGTTTCCATTAATGATGCGGTGGTCCTCGATGCCGACGGCAAAAGCCCGGCTTGGATCGAGAGCTCGAAGGTCCGACTCAACAAGGGGGCCAACAAAATCCTGACCGAATACACGGCTCCCAAGTCGGGTGAAGCCCTGGTGCGAGTGTATTGGTCCGGCAAAGAGGTTCCCTTCAATCCCATCCCCGTGGGCGCCCTCAGCCACACGGCCAACGCTGACATCTCCTCTGCCAACCAACTGCGACGAGGCCGCGATTTATTTGCTGAACTCCGGTGCTCGCACTGTCACACCACCCAGGGCGGCATGCCCGATCTCACGGCCGACGCGCCGGCCTTTGGTGGAATTGGATCCCGGCGGAACTCGACGTGGCTGGCTCAATGGATCGCCAACCCAGAATCCCTGCGACCCGGCACTCCTATGCCCGCGCTCTTCCACGGAGCGGACGCCGCCACCCACTCCGACGCAATTGCCGCCTTTCTCGGTTCACTCAAGGCAGCGAACCCTCCTTCACCGGCTGCGGCCTCTACGGCCGAACTCGTGGAAGCCGGTAAGTCCCTGTATGAGAAACTCCACTGCGTCGCCTGCCACGTGGCTCCCGAAGACACCAAGGCCGACCCGGCCAAGATCTCCCAAAAACAGGTGCTGGCCAAATTCAAGCCGGGGGCCCTGGTCTCCTTCCTCCGGAAGCCCTCGGAACACTTCGCATGGATCGGGATGCCCGACTTCAAGCTCTCCAACGACGAAGCCTCCCAGCTGGCTGCCTACCTCGAATCGGCCGCTGACAAACCCTCGGAACGTTCTATCCCCTCCGATGAGGCACTCATCCTCAAGGGCAAGAACTTGGTCCAAAACTCCGGCTGCCTCAACTGTCACACCCTAGACCTCCCCAACGCCTACAAAGCTCCCGCTCTGGCCACACTCAAGCCCGAGGCCTGGTCGGCCGGTTGCTTGGCAGCCTCACCCACCGCTGAATCCAAAGCACCCCGGTATACTCTCTCGTCCGCCGATCGCCAGGCGCTGGCGGCCTTCGGTCGGACCGACCGCTCTTCGCTCACCCGACACACGGCCGCGGACTTCCTGGAACGCCAGTCGGTGTCCCTCAATTGCCGGGAATGCCATGGGAAATTCGAAGGCTTTCCTACCTGGGAGCTCCTCGGTGGTAAACTCAAGCCCGAGTGGGCCAGCCGCTTCATCGGTGGATCGGAGTCCTGGAAACCCCGCCCGTGGCTTGAATCCCGGATGCCGGCTTTCCCCACCCACGCCGCGTTCCTGGGACAAGGATTGGCCACCGCGCATGGATTGGCCCCAATAACAGAGGCGGATGACGTTCCCGACGCCGAATTAGCCAAAGTGGGCCACAAGCTCATCGGTACCTCCGGCGGCTTCGCTTGCATCTCCTGCCACAGCGTCGGCGACTTCGGAGCGACCCAAGTCTTCGAGGCACCAGGCATCAACTTGGCTCACTCCTTTGAACGTTTGCAGCCCGACTTCTATCGGCGCTGGCTCCGCAATCCCGTTTCCATAGACCCCAATTCCAAGATGCCTGCTTACTTTGATGAAGAAGGTAAGAGTGCCCTGGCCGATGTGCTGGAAGGCGATGGGCCCAAGACCATTCGCGCGCTCTGGGAATACATCCGACTGGGTTCCAAGATGCCCAAGCCAGAATAGTCCTGGCTCAATTGCTCCATCGACAGAGAAAACCCCGGGCCAATCACGGCACCGGGGTCCCACCGAACGAAACCAAAGGCATCGTTGCTTGGGTCTGAAACCGGCGACGCGGGCTGTCTTCTTAATCTCGGCCCGGTTTCGAGGGTCTCATCAGAACGCCCGATTCAAGACCCAACCCATTGCTCCCTTCGGAGCTGGAATCGCGTTACCAACGCACGCTCTCGAGGTACTTCAGCGACTGGGGGATTTGCTCCACGCTCGAGGCCGATTCATCCTCGATGAAGTAGTGCTTCACACCCGACTTCTGCGCCGCCTTCAGGATCTTGGGCCAGTCCATTTGACCGGTGCCCAGTGCCACATCGTTGTTAGGATCGGTTCCGCCATTGTGGAAACCCGTCGGTACGCCCTTCTTCAGGTCCTTCAAATGCATCAACTCCCAACGACCGGGATACTTGGCCAGCCAAGCGGCGGGATCTTCACCGGGATATTGGACCCAAAGGATGTCCATTTCGAAGGCCACGTAGCGCGAGTCGGTTTCCCGAATAAGAATGTCCATCGCCTTCTCGCCCGAACTATTGCGATGTTTGAATTCATAACCATGGCAGTGGTAGAAAACCTTGATGCCATGGGCAGCCAGGGCCTTTCCGGCCTTGTTAAAATCAGCCGCCGCTTTGTGGGCTGCCTCGATGTCGAACTCGCCTTTGCCCTTAATCCAGGCCGCACCCACATACCTGATACCCAACTCCTGACATTCCTTGGCCACTGCCTCGGTGTCACCAGTGATGCGATCCATGGGGAAATGACCAGCGATGGGCTTTAAACCTGCTTGGTCCAACATTTGGCGGAATGCAGGATTCTTCAGGTTGTAGTTGCCGGCCAACTCGACCTCCTGAATGCCGAAACCTTTCACCGTCCCAATGCTCTGGGGAACGCTGCGGGTGAACTGGGCCCGGAGGCTGTAGAGCTGGATGCCCAACGGACCGTGGAAATGGGACCCGGTACCGACCGCCGGACTGTAGGTGGAGCAACCCACGGTGACCCAGGCGGCCACCAATGCAGTCCAAACGTAATGACGAAACGAAGTCTTCATGGAAGATCCCGAGTCAACCGTATCGGGTCCCTCCAAGGCAATCGGGGAATAACGCGCTTTGGCGCTCTTTCCCCAATTACTACGGTGTCGTCTGCCTTCAGCTCATGCGCATCGGCATGATTACATACAAGAATGGCTCATTGGTCTTCAGAACACCCGGGCTGAGCTCATCAATGAGTTCAAAATAAACCTCATCGGTATCCAATGCTTTCAGGGGATCCATTAAATAACCCGGGTTGAATGCGATGGCGAAATCTTTGCCTTGGTACTTGATGGCCACCGTTTGCCGAGCCTCGCCGACCTCTGGAGCATTGGCAGTGATGGCCAATTGATTGCGGCTGAAGGTCAACTTCACCGAATTTTGCTTATCGGTGGTCATGATCTCAGCCAGACGGAGCGACTTGAGAAATTCTTCCCGATTGAGGGGCACCCGTTCCAACGGTTCGGCAGGAATCACCTGACGATAATTCGGATACACTCCATCCACCAATTTGGTGACCAAGATCGCCGACACGGCGCCTTCGGTGGTGGGCTTCGTTGCGAACGAGGCCTGATTCTCAGTGAATTTGACCTCCACATTCCCGCCACCCTGGAGCAAGCGGGTCAATTCATTGATCGCTTTGGTGGGAAGTATGAAATCGGCCTGGTTGTCTGCTGAAATCTCGAATTCCTCTTCGCACAAGGCCAGCCGGCGGCCATCGGTGGCCACCAAGATCAGCTTGTTTTCCTTGAGGCTGATGTAAATGCCGTTGAGCACAAACCGGCTCTCGTCGGTTGAAACCGCAAAGCTCGTCTTGCGGAGCATTCCTTTGAGTTTGTCCTGAGGAATGACCACCGTGCGATTTTGTGCGAACACCGGCAGCGGAGGAAACTCCTCGGCGGCCAAACCGTTGACCTTGAAGAATGCGCTTCCGGCTCGGATCGAGGCCACGGACTTCTCATCAACCTCGATCTCGATCTCCGTAGCCATGAGCTCCCGGGTGATATCGACCAGCTTCTTCACTGGCAGCGTTGCCCGACCCGGCTGTTCCACGGTGGCGGCCACCGAACAGGTGATCGTCACGTCTAAATCGGTGGCGGTCAGCGAGAGGCGCCCTTCACCCGTCTCCAACAGGACATTGGACAAGATGGGCAGCGTGGATCGCGACCCGACAATGTTCTGCACGGCCTGAAGGCCAACGAGCAGCTGATCCTTGGCGATCGTTAGTTTCATGTTCTGCT